>RFTJ01000002.1 GCA_009923495.1 Actinomycetota bacterium | reverse complement strand
AGCTGTCGGTGTTAAACCCAATTCTCGAAGACAAACCAAATCTTGAGATGCGGCATGTAAAATCCAATCAACTCCAGTTAGTGCCTCCTGAATAGGCACTAAGTCGGCAAATTGAATCGGGTCAATTAAAAAACTGCCGCTTCCGGCTCTACGCAGCTGGACCAGATACGCACGACCCGAGTATTTGAAGCCACTGGCTCTCTCCGCATCCAGTGCTACAGGTCCAGTTCCGCCTGCTAATTTTTTTGCAGCATCGGCGAGCTGTGCGACTTGGGTGATTAGCAAGGGCAACCCATCGCGTGGCTCGGAAATTGGTATGCCGATTACTACTTCTTCTAGATCTGGGTCAGTCATAAGTTACTGGCCACGCTTTAGTTGAGTGACCCCTTCAGGCAGTGGTTCAAGCCCAGCCGCCTGTTCGAGTAATGAGCACCAAGCTGTTAGCTGTGGAGCCAAGTGCGCGGATTGCGCGGTCCAGGATGCCCGCACTTCCAAATTAGTTTCTTGCACCCGATCTGAAAGTTCAGCAAACGATCGACTTACTGTGCGGGTTATGGTTCCAGAAAGGTTGGTGTATTCCGCGGAACTAATGGCTAGAGATTCAGTTAGCCAACTCCAGGCTACTTCATCAAACATTTGGTCAGTTACGACATCGGGTTCAATGGCAGCATTCATGAAAGTAACCACCCGCAGTTCGCCGCCCCATGCCAATTGACCATCAGGATCATAAAGCAGAACAAATTTGCCGCCAGCAAGCTCTTGTTCAGCAAAATTCAGTTCGGCAGTAAGGGCTAGGGCAAACGGTGCAAGTCGATTTGGAGCTGCAACTTCTTGAAGGGTAATTTCGGCCCGTTTGGTAGCGCCGTGCAGTGATTTGACGGCTGAGGTCCAGAAATCTTCAGCCTCGGTCATTTTTCCCACTATCATCACTGAGACTAACTCTAGATTGATTTGAAGACGAAATGTTCTAAGCACGCCGTTAGGCTAAATGCGTGCCGTTATTTCTTGCGCTGCTATCCAGCGTCGTTTGGGGTAGTTCCGATTTCCTTGCTGGAAGAATGTCACGAAAATTTGCACCTGTTGCGGTACTTGGTGGCTCTCAAATCTTTGGCTTAATCCTGGCAGTAGGTTTTGCAGTTACTCAAGGGCACTGGGACAGTTCTGATCAAACTGCAATACGCTGGGGTCTCTGTGCCGGCTTACTAGGCCTTTTTGGACTCATCGCTTTTTATTCAGCGCTGGCAACGGGGTTGATGGGAATCGTTTCCCCGATCTCGTCAGTGGGTGTAATCATCCCGTTAGCCATAGGACTTGTCACAGGAGATAAGCCCACTGGTGTTCAGTATCTCGGAATCGTCATCGCGGTTTCCGGTGTAATTTTGGCGAGCGGTCCGGAACTCAACTCGAAGGCGAGCAGCCGTCCGGTAATTTTGGCCTTGATTGCGGCCGTAACTTTTGGGTCCTGTGTCTTTTGCATGGCACAAGGTGGTAAGGCGGGAAATCCGGCTATGACAATAGCGACGATGAGGATTTTGCAAGTCTCATTATTGGTTATCTTTGCGCTGGTTATGCGCAGCATTGGTGGACTTGGTGTAAGAAACATTCCAATGCTTCTAGTTATCGGGGTAACGGACGCTAGCGCTAACATCCTGTTTGCTTTTGCAGCAGCAGATGGCCTGCTGTCCATTGTTTCGGTACTTGGTTCACTCTTTCCGGTAATGACGGTAGTGCTTGCCTGGACAGTTCTGAAAGAGCGACTCATGCCAGTTCAATACATAGGCGTCATCTGTACAATCGCTGGGGTAGGGGCAATCACTGCTGGCTAGTTGGTTCTAAGCTAAGCGAAATCGAATTTATGCAATACCTCAAATCGGTAGGAGTTGCGTATCCCTCACCGGCAAAAACGTGACCCAAATGAGAATTGCAATTTGCGCAACGAACTTCCCTACGAATCATCCCATGTGAAAAGTCGTCAATTTCGATTACCGCATCCGAAGTGCCCGGCTTAAAAAAAGAGGGCCAGCCACAACCGGAATGAAATTTCTCGGACGATCGGAAAAGCTCGGAATTGCAAGCGCGGCAACGATAAACACCGACTGTCTCGGTGTCGGTGTATTCTCCCGTGAATGCTGGTTCTGTGCCTGCTTGGCGCAATACGTGAAACTCCAAAGCAGTGAGCCTATCTCGCCATTGGTCTTCTGTGATTTCATCCATGGGAACAGGGTAAGACCAAATCTGGATTCACGCAGGAAGGAATCGATTAAACAAGTAGTTGTTCACCTGATTCGTTGCGGCTAGTCGCATGTTCATCGGCATGTCACCAAGCGGCGGTTGCTGCGCCTGCTTGCCAGTAATGGCTGGACTGATTGTGAGGTCAAGTTCATCAACCACACGTGCTCTGAACATTGTGGCCAACAGGTTTGGCCCTCCTTCACAAAGTATGTTTGAAAAGCCAAGACGATTCAGCGTCAGACGAATTGCAGTGCCGTCTAGTTCTGACTTGGAGATGATCGATATGTGGGCCAAATCAGACAGCCGAGCAAGATTGTCTTGCCAGTGCGGATCAGGGCTCTGCTTGGTTAGTAGAAACGGCTTATGTGCTGAATCTGCAAAAATGGGTGCGCTTTCTGGAAGGTTTAAAGATTGACTAACCAAACAAAATGGTGGATTTCGCACTGCTAACCCAGTCAGTTCTGGCTTAATTTGTGTGTATCGATACCTTTCGCCGATAGCAGTTCTAGCGCCTACTAGAACAACATCGCTCATGGCCCGTAATGTGAGCAAGACTCGCAGATCAGTTTCATCTGCTAGGTCTTTAGATGAGTTTGATGGTCCTACAAAGTTTCCGTCAAGAGAAAGTATCATGTTAACGCGAAGGTAATCTGAGCTTTGGTTTCGATAAAACTCGACGATGGAATCAACAGACTCAAAGTTCGGATTTGCGCTCACACTTAAATTCTCCCATGCCCTTAGGCTATGGGTATGCAAAGTCTGTGTGATCGAGTTCCGCAGGTGCAGGCCACCGAGATAATCAAGGACTTTGTTGTACCAAAGAGGTTTGCCACTACCACTTTTGAAAATTACGAGGCAGACCCGGATATTCCCTCTCAAGCCCGTGCTAAATCTCGATTGCTGCAGTTTGCCACAACCGCGGAACACAAGCGAAGTTGGTTCGCTAAGGCTCAGGTGCCAAAACCCGGCATCTACTTAGATGGCGGATTCGGTGTTGGTAAGACTCACCTCCTGACGGCTCTTTGGCAGGAGTTCGGATCTCGAGCTAGTTATGGAAGTTTCGTTGAATACACCAATTTAGTTGGCGCGTTGGGATTCACGCAGAGCGTCGAAACGCTTGCCCAATTCGAATTGATTTGTATTGATGAGTTTGAACTTGATGACCCAGGCGACACAGTTCTCATGAGCACGCTGCTAGGTCAGTTGGTTGCAAGGGGAGTTCGAGTAGCGGCGACGAGCAACACTTTGCCAGACCGGTTAGGCGAAGGTCGATTTGCGGCAGATGACTTCATTCGTGAAATTCAGGGGTTGTCTGCACACTTTGAGGTTGTGCGAATTGATGGTCCTGATTACCGACATCGAAATGCCTTGACGGGAGCAGCGCCTTTAGACAAATCTTCCTTGATTAAGGTCGCAAATGCTACTGAAAACTGTTCTTTCGATTCATTTTCTGACATAAACGCTCACTTGCAAAAAGTTCATCCCAGTGCCTTTGGAATGCTTGTACAAGATCTAGCTGGAATCTGCATAGAAGGTGTATCACAATTAACAAATCAAGCGGCTGCACTGCGTTGGGTAGTTCTAATTGATCGACTTTATGACAGAGAAATCCCGATTGCCTATAGCGGAGTCGAATTTAGTGGACTCTTCAGTCCAGAAATGCTTTCGGGGGGCTATCGCAAAAAATATTTGAGAGCTTTATCGCGCTCAAGCGCGCTGAGTCGGGAATTTGGTTTGAGTTGACTCTGGTGGTCGATACAGGACTCGAACCTGTGACCTCTTCCATGTCAAGGAAGCGCGCTAACCAACTGCGCCAATCGACCATCGAGGTGGAGACGGGATTTGAACCCGTGTACACGGCTTTGCAGGCCGTTGCCTCGCCTCTCGGCCACTCCACCAATGCTCCACAAATAAAGCGAGCGGACGACGGGATTCGAACCCGCGACCCTCACCTTGGCAAGGTGATGCTCTACCAGCTGAGCCACGTCCGCATGCGAAGAACTAATCTTCAACCTGCGTAAGACTATCTGAAAATCGACAAACCTTCAAAGTCGGGGGTGTGGTGCCACTCTTGCTATTGGGATAGATTTTTCAAGAACTTCAACGACAAACTGTCCACTCTGCAATTAGTCCTTAGGCTATGAGTGTGAATTCCGAACAAGCAGTAGTCGGCTTTGGTGAACACATCGCAACGGAATTGATCCGGGTCTGCCAAGATCCCGCAGAGCTAACATCCGGTTGGTGGGCAGTAATGCAAACCTTTGAAGGCGAGTTCTATGGCTTCGAATTCGCCCGACCAACATCGAGTTTGGCAGATTTGCTACCTACCCCTTATGTTACGGCGGCAAGCGCTCGTCGCGAACTTTGGACTTCGAACATTTCCCAGCGGGCCTATGAAAATGGTGTCGAGGAAGTGAGACGAGCAATAGAGCGCGGCTGGGTTTATCAAACAAATTACTGTCGAATCCTGAAACAGGCCATTGAGCCAAATTTCGATTTCGTCGAACTCTACAGGAAGCTGCTCAGCGGCAACCCAGCACCACACGCGACACTCTTCCATCTGCCAAGAAACGTCACCAGTTTATCTCGGGACATTAAAATTGCTAGCGCTTCGCCAGAGCTTTTCTTATCTCGCCAGGGTCGACTATTGAAATCTAGTCCAATTAAGGGAACGGCTACCAGTGCTAAAGATATGCTGGACAAAGACTCGGCAGAGAACGTAATGATTGTTGATTTAATCCGCAATGATTTGTCCCATGTGTGTAAGCCCGGGACAGTTTTAGTGCCGGACATGCTGCGGCTAGAGGAACATCCCGGTCTAGTGCACCTAGTTTCAGACGTGACCGGTGAATTGCACGACGGCTTTGACTGGCAACAGATTTTGCAAGCGATGTGTCCAGCTGGCTCAGTTAGTGGAGCGCCAAAGAGTAGTTCGTTACAACTAATTTCACAGGTCGAGCCAGAGAAACGAGAGGTGTATTGCGGCGTTTTGGGTTGGATAGATGTTGACGAAAATACCGCTGAATTGGCCGTGGCTATTCGCACCTTCTGGCAATCACTATCAGCAGCCGAACCAACAATTTGTTTTGGCACCGGCGCTGGCATTACTTATGATAGCGACCCGGCTGGCGAATGGTTTGAAACTGAACTGAAGGCAAACCACCTTCTTGGTATCGCAAGTTCCTAAGGTAATAGGGTAGTTACATGCAGGCTTCGCATTTTTGGGTAAATGGTCATCTAGTTCCTGTTGCCGACGCGCACATCAGCGTATTGGACCATGGGTTCATGGTTGCCGACGGCGTCTTCGAAACTCTGAAGATTTCTGATGGTCGGGCATTCGCTGTTGATCGTCACAATTTGAGACTGCGTCGCAGCGCCTCAGGTCTTGGTATTAAGTGTCCATCCGATGAGGTCATTAATTCTGCAATCGCCGAGATCCTGGCGGCCAACCCGGCCTTCGAGCTAGGCAGATTACGGGTAACTGTCACTAGTGGCATAGGTCCGCTGGGGTCAGATCGAATTGGCGGCGAGCCCACCTTGGTGTTAAGTGTTGCTCCCCAGCCAGCTTGGCCATCGAGTACCGGCGCAGTGTTAGTTCCTTGGATGCGCAACGAACTCTCGGCCATCGTTGGCCTAAAGACTATTTCCTATGCAGAGAATGTCTACGCCTTAGAAGCAGCCCATAAACATGGCTTCTCCGAGGCGCTGTTCCTCGACTCAAAAGGCAATCTCTCGGAGGGCACTGGGAGTAATGTCTTCCTGGTTAGTGGAGACACAGTGCTCACTCCGAGTGTCAATACTGGATTACTTCTTGGCATCACCAGGCAGTTAGTTATTGAGTGGGGACTAGCCGCGGGGATAAAAATTATCGAACGAGATGATTTGCGGGCTGAAGATTTATGGAACTGCGACGGCGCATTTTTGACCTCATCAACTCGTGATGTTCAGCCAATCAGTGCTTTGGCCGAACTCTCGCGCGCGGATAGTCTGAGCAACGCAAGGGAAGTCCCGATACCTGAAGTTGTCACTGAGTTAGCCAAGTTATTTAAAGAGCAAAGTAATTTCAACTACAACCCCTAGAAGATTCGGTAGCTAAGTTTCTTAAGATAAAGTGAAATACCAAGATTTAAGTACCGTCCGGAGTAATCACTAGAGCAGTTAAGGAATAACGTGGTAGCCGTATTAGTAGGGCAAGACAAGCAGTCGCTGGACATTGAAGCGGGTGCTACGGCTTTTGACGTTGTAGGCGACAAAGCCCGAAAAGTAGTTGTTGCGCGTGTTAATGGAAACCTGGTCGATCTAAGTTATGTCCTGGTTGAAGGCGATGTAGTAGAGCCGGTTCTAGTTTCTGATCCAGACGGTCTATCAGTTCTGCGCCACAGTGTTGCACATATAGTTGCCCAGGCGACTCAGGAAATATTCCCGCAGGCCAAACTGGGAATAGGACCACCGATTAAAGATGGCTTTTTTTACGACTTTGGTATTGAGACGCCTTTTTCGCCTGAGGATCTTTCAGCGATTGAGAAGAGATCAATCGAAATCATAAATTCAGGACAGAAG
Organism: Actinomycetota bacterium; assembly: GCA_009923495.1. Taxonomy (NCBI): domain Bacteria; kingdom Bacillati; phylum Actinomycetota; species Actinomycetota bacterium. The sequence continues at coordinate 124,190 of RFTJ01000002.1, read as the reverse complement.
TTCAGTCGCAGGGTAACTGAGCGAACCGCTGCTATTTCTGAGCTTGCAAGTGAGCCTTTTAAAGTTGCGCTACTCGAGGCAAGTGTGGCCGATGTTCTAGCCGAAGATGTGATGGAAGTAGGTGCAGGCGAACTCACAATCTATGACAACATCGACTTGCGTAGCGGTGACAAGAAATGGTGTGACTTATGTCGAGGTCCGCATGTACCCGACACTCGTTACATCGATGCCAAGGCCGTGAAAATTATGCGTTCGTCAGCGGCCTACTGGTTAGGAAATCAAAAGAATGCATCTATGCAGAGAATTTACGGAACTGCTTGGCCGACCAAAGAAGAGCTCAAGAACTATCTAACTATGCTCGACGAGGCCGCAAAGCGCGATCATCGCCGACTCGGCGTAGATCTAGATCTCTTCAGCTTTCCTGACGAACTGGGTTCGGGTCTTGCCGTATTTCATCCAAAGGGCGGAATCATTCGCCGAAGTATGGAGGACTACTCACGTCTGCGTCACGAAGCCGCAGGATACGAGTTTGTTTACACTCCGCACATAACTAAAGGTGCCCTATTTGAACAGTCTGGTCACCTAGATTGGTACAAGGATGGCATGTTTCCTGCTATGCATCTAGACGAGGAGTACCACGAAGACGGCTCTGTAAAGCGCAAAGGTCAGGACTACTACCTCAAGCCGATGAACTGCCCGTTCCATAATTTGATTTTCAAGTCTCGCGGTCGTTCATATCGGGAACTTCCACTGCGGCTTTTTGAATTTGGCTCTGTTTACCGATACGAGAAGTCCGGAGTAGTACACGGATTGACCCGAGTGCGCGGAATGACACAGGACGATGCACACATCTACTGCACGAAAGAGCAGATGCCCGGCGAGTTGCAGAATCTCTTGAGCTTTGTTCTGGACCTGTTGCGCGACTACGGACTTGATGACTTCTATCTGGAGCTGTCTACACGTAACCCAGAGAAATCAATCGGTTCGGATGAAGAATGGGAAGCCGCTACGGCTGCGCTAGCTGAAGCTGCCGAAAAATCTGGCCTTGACCTTGTCCCAGATCCAGGTGGCGCCGCGTTTTACGGACCTAAGATTTCGGTTCAGGCTCGCGATGCGATAGGTCGTACTTGGCAGATGTCAACAATTCAGGTTGATTTTCAATTGCCAGCTCGCTTTGATTTGGAGTATCAAGCAGCTGATGGTGGGCGCGCGCGACCAATTATGATTCATCGGGCACTATTCGGCTCAATCGAACGGTTCTTCGGAGTTTTGCTGGAACATTATGCCGGAGCATTCCCTGCTTGGCTGGCTCCAGTTCAAGTAATTGGAATCCCGATAGCCTCGGCGCACAACGACTATCTGCATGAGGTAGCACAGAAGTTACGCGACAGTGGCGTTCGAATTGAGGTGGACGACTCAGATGAGCGGATGCAGAAAAAGATTCGAAACGCACAACAGCAGAAAGTGCCATTCATGCTCATAGCGGGCGATGACGACATCGCCGCAGGTGCGGTTTCATTCCGGTACCGAGACGGCACGCAAGAAAACGGAATTCCAGTGGCTCAAGCGGTCGAAAAGATCCTGAAAGAGATTGGAAATCGGTCCGCCTGATGGAGATAGGTGCGAATGGGATAGAACAGTGGGACCGAATATGGACTCCGCACCGCAGGGAATATCTCAAGCAACTAGCCGGGCAGTTCGACGACGAGAGTTGTCCTTTTTGTCGGGCACTTACCAGTGATACTGAACTAGTCGTAATTCGTTCTCAAACCTCTTATGTCGTTCTAAATAAGTATCCGTACAACAGCGGACACCTATTAGTTTGCACTAATCGTCATGTTGCTACTTATGACTTATTGACTGAGGCAGAGTCTGCTGATGTAACGGGTCTAACGCAGCAGGCAATGCGGACATTGCAGTCGGTTTCTGGTTGCACCGGTTTTAACATCGGAATGAATCAGGGCAAGGTGGCCGGCGCCGGAGTTCAAGATCATTTTCACCAGCACGTGGTTCCTCGCTGGGCAAACGACAGCAATTTTATGCCGATTGTTGCTGGCACAAAAGTTATTTCGGAATTACTTGAGCAAACTCGTGACCTTTTAATCGAACGCTGGCAAGACTAAATTTACTGATCGCCCAGATTCGTGAATCGTATCGTTTGGCAAAATCGCACTTGAAAGGACACAGCTTGCATATGGCTGTACTGCCTTGACTGATACATGCTCTCCTGAATCCCGAGTTACCTCGATTTCGAAACCGGGAACACCCCAGGTCCGCGCCAAGCCTGGGACTATTCCATAACCAAAAAACGATGGCGAGCTAATGTGAGTTTGATGATCGTCAGGTTCAACCATCGGCTCCCAGCGATTAGGACAGCGGGATATCCAGTCCAGAATCAAATCGAGACCGGCCAATTCGTCCAGCGCAGTAATGGAAGGGTTTGCATTAGTTTCCCAAACTTTGTCAAACTCACCTATCGCCGGGATTATGCCACTTCGGAACATTGCCAGCTTTTCATCAGAGAGACCAAGAAATGCAAGTTGCTCCAGGAGTTTCTCGCGCTGATCTGCAGTAAGTTCCAGATGTTCGGAATCCGGGCTTTTGACATCTCTTTCACAATCGGAATAGTCGAGTATTTGGTTGGTCAATAAATCGAATAGGGCTACTATCTCTGTTTCACTCTCGTTTGACATTGGTAAATAACGAACCAAAATGTTGTTGTTAAAAACTCGTTGCGCTATGGCTACTAACTCATCAAAGTCCGTGTGAGTGGCAAAGAGATTTGTCGCCACTAAGAGAGTCGGTACCTCTAGATCTTGCAGAGTTTGCCAGGTCGAAATCGCTTGAGCACTTATTCCGACGGCTGCATCCAGAATCAGAATGACTGCGTCTGAAACATCTAAGATGCGCTGGTCAAGGTCGTTCTCGGTTAGGAGACAAACTGATGTTTTGCTATCAAGATCAGCGATAACCCACGGCACTGCCAGACTCTGTCCGGAGGTAAATTTTCGGGCGATCAGCGGACTAATCTCGGTGCATCCAACGCTGTAAATGCTGACAAACCGTGATGTTGGTTCAAAGTAAGAAACACTTATCGGTAAAGTCGTCATTATGACTATATGGTAGTCGTCTAGTCATTCCAAGGATGAACCCATTGCTTGATAACGCATCAGCGCGCCAAGCGCTTAGCCGAATAGTAACTCCGGTAGCGAAATCATTGATTGCACTGAGAGTAACTGCAGATGCTGTTACCTGCTGCGCAGCGTTGGCCACAATTGGGGTAGCGACACTGCTGGTTCCGCAAGGAAAGTTCCTGATAGCCAGCATCTTGATTGGTGCGCTATCGCTAGGCGACCTGCTTGATGGCACTATTGCCAGATTGACGAATTCGGCAGGCAAGTGGGGAGCATTTCTGGACTCCACATTAGATCGAATCGTGGATGCGGCAGTTTTGATTTCGATTTGTACCTACTTCCTGACAAGTACAGGACAAAACAAATCAGCTTTCATTGCCGCATCAATCTCGCTTTTGATGGGGCAAATGACTTCTTACATTCGCGCTCGGGCAGAGGCCCTGGGCAAGACATGCAAAGTTGGCTTGGCTGAGCGTGCAGAACGCACGCTTGTTGTTTGGTTTGGCCTGTTAATCAGCGGATTAGGCCTTTTCTGTTTGGACTATGCTATGTATTTCTTGGCAGCTATCACCTCGTATACGGTAATTCAGCGAGTAGTACATGTCCGAAAGCAAATTCAGTCATGAAACTTGGCTCCAAGATCACAGCGCTAGGTTTCTGGGCCGGCTGGGCATTTTTATGGCTCATTCCCGAACCAATTGTTGCTTGGGCCTTCAAGGTTTCTGCCGACCTTTGCTGGCGACTAAAATTTCGCGGGGTACGCCAATTAGAACTCAATTTATCTCGCGTGCTAAATCTTCCAGCATCTAGTACGCAGATTCGTGCACTTTCAAGAAACGGTATGCGCAGATATCTTCGTTACTACTATGAAATTTTCCTACTTACCCGCTGGTCACGAGATGAGATAAGGTCTCGCGTTCGAGTAGAAAATGATGATGCGGTTATTGAAGCTCTGAAATCTGGTGGTGTTATTCTCACCTTGCCACACTCAGGCAACTGGGACCTGGCTGGAGCATGGGCGGCGCTGAACTACAGCAAAGTCGCAACTGTGGCCGAACGTCTAAAACCTGAGTTGGTCTTTAGAAAATTTCTAGAGATGCGAACGGCATTAGGAATGAACATATTGCCACTTACCGGCGAAGCGGGCATCTACGAATTTTTACGATCAGAAGTAGTTGCTGGACATGTTGTTCCACTATTAGGCGATCGTGATGTTGCAAAGAATGGAATGGGGAATCAGTTTTTTGGCGCACGCGCAACCTTGCCTATCGGTGCGGCGGTGCTAGCGATTGACACTGGGCGACCACTCTTTACCTGTTCTACCTGGTATGACGGGCAGATGCTAGTGATAACTTTTGACGAACAAGTGTCGGTTTCCAACGCCCAGGTTACTGGCCGTGACCGCTTGAAACTGGCACAGCAAGTTTCAGCAGAGGTTGCCAGCAGATTTGAGCAACACATTTCTGCTCATCCCGAAGACTGGCACATGTTGCAGCCGGTCTGGGCAGATTTGGTGGTTGATTAATTATGCGAGTAGGAATCGTCTGCCCATATGCTTGGGATATTCCAGGTGGGGTTTCAGCTCATGTGCATGACTTAGCGAACGCATTAATCCGAAAAGGCCATTTCGTGAGCGTGATAGCACCCGCGGAGAATGACGAGAATTTACCCTTCTTTGTTGTCTCTACCGGCAAGCCCCGAGCAGTCAGGTACAACGGTTCTGTTGCTCGACTCAGTTTCGGCCCGATTGTGGCGCGACGGGTGAGCAAATGGATTGAACAAGGCCAGTTTGATGTGTTGCATGTACATGAACCGTTAGCGCCAAGCGTTTCAGTCTTAGCTTGCTGGGCCGCTAAGGGCCCCATAGTTGCCACATGGCATTCCAGCATGGACCGGTCGCGGGTGATACTTAGCCTGGCAAAGATTGCACAGACTGTGATGGAAAAGGTTTCAGCCCGAATTGCAGTAAGTCCGGCAGCGAAACAGACCATGTTGGAGCATCTCGGTGGAGATGCTGTGATCATTCCAAATGGCGTTGATGTTGCGGCATTTGCAGGAGCCAAGCCCCTTCCGGATTGGCAGGACGATAGTCCAGCTCTCGTATTCTTTGGGCGGGTGGATGAGCCTCGAAAAGGTCTAGAAGTGCTGATACGCGCCTTTCCCATCATCCGCCGTGAATATGCGAATCTGCGACTGTTAATTGCCGGACCAGGTGATTGTGATGACCTCTTTGATGAACTTGATCCTGTTGATCGGCAGGCCATAACAAAAATTGGTTTAGTTGATGATGAAACAAAACCCGATGTCTACGCCTCTGGCGATATTTATGTTGCCCCAAATACAGGTGGGGAATCATTTGGAATTGTGCTTCTTGAGGCTATGGCATCCGGCACTCCAGTTGTCGCCAGTAATCTATCGGCCTTCGCTCGGGTATTAAAAGATGGCGAATGTGGCAAGTTGTTTGAAAACGAGGACAGCGCAGATCTATCCAGGATAGTAATTGCATTGCTGGGCGATAAAGTCGAACAGGATAGATTACGGACAGCTGGCTACAAGAATGTAATTGATTTTGATTGGGATACTGTCGCCGAGGAAGTTTTAGAAGTTTACAAATCTGTCACAGTCCCTGGCCTGACGGTCGAGCCTGACATGGCAGGGCAGATGCTGGGCCGCCTGGGTAGATTTAGAATCACCCCCGAGAAGGAGTCTGATTTATGAGTTGGAACTCCTGGGAAAGTTACCTTATCCTGCTACTAATCATTTGGTATCTGTCACACCAGGCGGGTCGATTAGATCGACTGCACCATCGCATCGAAGTCACCGAAGCGGCACTGGATGGACATTTAGGCCGTCGTGCCGGCATAGTCGCCGAACTCTCTGCCTCAAACATGATTGATCCGGTAACAAGTGCAGTGCTTGCTCAGGCTGCGCATGATGCATTAGCCGTTGAACCGCATGAGATTACCCAGCGGCTCGATATCGAGAATGAGTTAACAGAGGTCTTGCTAGCAAGTTTGAGTGACGAAGATGAAGTTACCGAGTGGCTAACCGACAAGCCGACGGCACTGTTGATTTCTGAATTATCGAATGTTTGTGCTCGAATTCAAATGAGCAGAACTTTTCATTCGGAGGCTGTCTCCGATTGTCTGAAAATTCGAAATCAGTGGCTAGTTCGGATTTTCCGACTCGCCGGATATGCGCAACTTCCTACCGTTCTGGCTCTAGACACTCGGATGCCGTCCGCGCTGTCCGATTAGCGCTTAATTACCATTTCAGTAGAATTAGACCAATCCCAATTCCAAGAAGGAATCATGACAAACGACTCAGTGATAACTGGAACATCGAAAGTAAAGCGCGGTATGGCTGACATGCTCAAAGGCGGCGTCATCATGGACGTCGTGGATGCCGAGCAGGCTAAAATTGCTGAGGATTCTGGTGCGGTAGCTGTCATGGCACTAGAGCGAGTGCCCGCCGATATTCGGGCCCAAGGCGGCGTAGCCAGAATGAGCGATCCGGATATGATCCAGGGGATTATTGATGCGGTTTCTATTCCAGTGATGGCAAAATCTCGAATCGGTCACTTTGTTGAGGCCCAAGTTCTAGAGAGCTTAGGCGTGGACTACATCGATGAATCAGAGGTCTTGACGCCCGCCGATTACACACATCACATTGATAAATGGAACTTCACCGTTCCCTTTGTTTGTGGTGCTACAAATTTGGGTGAGGCACTGCGCCGAATAACTGAGGGGGCAGCCATGATTCGGTCTAAAGGTGAAGCAGGCACTGGCGATGTCTCTAACGCAACTACACACATGCGATCAATCCGCGGCGAAATTAAACGCCTGTCTTCAATGAGCCACGATGAACTATATGTGGCTGCTAAAGAATTGCAGGCCCCGTATGACTTAGTAGTTGAGGTGGCTAAGAAGGGTGCGCTACCCGTAGTGCTGTTTACTGCGGGAGGAATTGCAACTCCAGCCGATGCAGCCATGATGATGCAGTTGGGTGCTGATGGAGTGTTTGTTGGCTCAGGCATATTCAAGTCAGGCGATCCAGCAAAGCGCGCACAGGCGATTGTGCAGGCCACTATGCATTTTGACGACCCAAAGATTGTTGCCCAAGCGAGTCGTGGCCTTGGTGAAGCCATGGTTGGAATCAATGTTGCTGACATCCCAGTTCCACATCGGTTAGCCGAGCGCGGCTGGTAATGTCGCCGATCCCAAGAGTTGGGGTTCTTGCAATTCAGGGAGATGTGCGAGAACACATCGGTCACCTAACTGCAGCCGGCGCTATTTGTGTAACAGTGCGGTCACCGGCGGATTTAGAAAGTCTTGATGGTCTGGTCATTCCTGGCGGTGAGTCAACCACCATGAGTATTTTGGCCAAAAAAAATAACCTATTTCCAAAACTACGCGAGTTGTCCACGCAAATTCCGATGTATGGTTCGTGTGCTGGTCTAATCATGCTAGCTAATTCGATAACAGACGGTCGACCTGATCAAGAGACGATAGGCGGATTGGACATTACAGCAGCTCGAAACGCTTTTGGCCGGCAGGTAGATTCATTCGAAATTGATTTGCAAATCCCAGAAATAGGCGCTGCACCCTTTCGTGCAGTTTTTATCCGTGCACCCCTAGTAGTCACAGCTGGGCCAGGGGTTGAGATTCTTGCGAAAATCCCCAAAGAAACTTTCGGTGACAGCCAGGATCGGATTGTTGCTGTTCGACAAGGTAATCTATTAGCGACTTCATTTCACCCAGAAATAGTCCCGGACTTAAGAGTCCACAAGTACTTCCTAGAAATGGTGAGATCATGAGTGGCCATTCCAAGTGGGCGACCACGAAGCATAAAAAAGCAGTTATCGATGCCCGCAGGGGCAAGCTGTTCGCAAAGTTGATCAAGAACATCGAGGTTGCTGCGCGAACTGGCGGCGGAGATGCCGCCGCTAATCCAACGCTTTATGATGCGATTCAAAAAGCGAAAAAAAGTTCCGTCCCCAATGACAACATAGATCGGGCAGTTAAGCGCGGATCAGGTCAGGAAGCTGGGGGCGCTGATTATCAGACGATTATTTACGAAGGTTATGGACCTAGTGGCGTTGCCTTGCTTGTTGAATGCCTCACCGATAACCGTAATCGGGCTGCTTCTGAGGTTCGGGTCGCTATGACTCGAAACGGGGGTAGCATGGCCGACCCGGGATCAGTTTCCTATCTGTTCAACCGAAAAGGGGTTGTGATTGTTGGTGACGGTTCGGGAACCGAAGATGACATTCTGACCGCAGTATTGGACGCTGGTGCCCAAGAAGTAAATGACCTAGGCGGTCCATTTGAGGTCATAAGTGAAGCAACTGATGTGGTAAAAGTGCGTACCGCTTTGCAAGAGGCCGGAATTGATTATGAATCCGCTGAAGCTACTTTTTTACCCAGTGTCAGCGTTCCACTGGATTTAGAGGGCGCAAAGAAGGTTTTCAAGCTTATTGAAGCACTTGAAGATAGTGACGAAGTGCAGAATGTATGGGCGAATTTCGACATTTCAGACGAAATAATGGCGCAACTCGACGAATGATCGCGTCAATGTCTGGTTTTTTGCCAAATCTCCTCTAGAATTTCGAACAAATGTTCGGATTGAGGTAACGATGCGAATTATGGGTGTAGACCCTGGCTTAACACGCTGTGGACTGGGTGTGGTTGAACTGGCTAGTCGCGTCCCTAATTTTGTTGGGGTTGAGGTAGTTCGTACTTCAAATCTCGACCAATTGCCGGGGCGGCTTCAACAGCTCGACTACGCGTTCACCGCGCTGCTAGACAAATATCAACCGGAAGTTATAGCAGTGGAGCGCGTTTTCAGTCAGCATAATGTCCGCTCTGCAATGGACACAGCATCAGCTAGTGCTGTCGTGATGCTGGCAGCGGCAAAACGAGGCATTCCCGTAGCCGTCTATACGCCAACTGAGGTAAAGGCAGCAGTTTCGGGTAATGGTCGTGCAGATAAGGCTCAAGTGACATCAATGGTCACCCGAATTTTAAAACTGGACGAGCCACCAAAACCCGCTGACGCAGCGGATGCGCTAGCACTTGCTATTTGCCACGCCTGGCGCGGAATCGGACAGATGCGTGTCGCAAAAGCTATCGCTGCTCAAAGGAGTGCCCTGTCATGATCGCAAGTGTATCTGGGACAGTTTTAGACCGAAGATTAGATTCAGTCATAGTCAACATTGGTGGCGTTGGGATGCAGGTTATGGCTGCTCCTGATGTCGTTTCTAGCGCTAGAGTTGGCGAGCCAATTTCGCTACATACCTCATTGGTGGTGCGAGAAGAGTCATTAACTCTGTTCGGTTTTAGTTCAAATGAAAGTAGAGAGCTGTTTGAACTCATACAAGGCGTGTCGGGTTTTGGCCCGCGGCTAGCCTTTACAATTTTGAGCTTCCTAACTGCCGAACAATTGCGCACGGCTATCTCCTCGGGCGATACCGCAACTTTAACTAAAACCCCGGGTGTAGGCGCAAAGGGAGCTTCTCGGTTAGTACTTGAATTGAGGGATCGAGTAGCTAGTACGGGGCTGTCATCGAGTGAGATCGCACCTTGGGAAGCTCAAATCGAGCAAGCGCTAGGTGGCTTAGGTTGGCCGAGTCGAGATGTGCAGTCCGTTATCACGACTTTGCGCGGTGATAGTTCGTCCGCTGGACTTCCCATCGCCGAATTGCTCAAAAACGCTCTGCAAATTCTTGGACGAAGCAAGTGAACGAACAATTGAGTGCCGCACAGACTTCTGCCGATGATGCCACAAACGACTCGGCTCTTCGACCCAATTCGCTGTCGGAGTTTGTCGGCCAGCAGCGAGTGAAAGACCAACTAGGACTTGTGCTGCACGCGGCTAAAGGCAGAGGCGCAAGTGCAGATCATGTTTTGTTTGCTGGACCCCCTGGATTGGGAAAAACAACCTTGGCGATGATTATGGCCAGTGAAATGCAAGCTCCACTGCGTATTACGAGCGGTCCATCGATTCAACATGCAGGAGATTTGGCCAGCATTCTTTCTAGTTTGCAATCCGGAGAGGTTCTCTTTATTGATGAGATACATCGAGTGGCTCGTTCCGCGCAGGAGTTGCTGTATCTGGCGATGGAAGATTTTCGAGTGGATGTAATGGTCGGCAAAGGGCCGGGGGCCACATCAATCCCGATTGATTTACCCCCATTTACTTTAGCCGGTGCCACGACAAGGGCCGGACTCTTGCCGGCACCACTTCGCGACCGATTTGGTTTCACTGCGCAACTGGACTTTTATGACTCTGCAGATCTTGAGCAGATAATCGCCCGCTCCGCAGCCAAGTTAGACATCGCTATTTCACCAGCGGCCAGCGCCGAACTTGCCCGTCGTTCTAGGGGGACACCACGAATTGCAAATCGGCTACTGCGGCGAGCCCGGGATTTCAACCAGGTGCACTCAACAGGTGAAGTTGATTTAGCCACCTCTATTGCTGCGTTAAATCTGTACGAAGTCGACGACTCCGGTCTCGATCGGTTGGATAGATCTGTCTTACTGTGTCTTATCGATAAGTTCGGCGGAGGACCGGCTGGATTAAGCACTCTGGCCATCACCGTCGGGGAGGAAGCGGAGACCATCGAGACTGTGTGTGAACCGTTTCTCGTGCGCCAGGGGCTGTTAACTCGCACCACGCGGGGTCGGGTAGCGACACCTGCAGCTTATGCATTATTCGGCCGTTCTTTTCCACCAAATCAAGGCCTATTCGAATAGGCGCTATCCCTAGTCGCACTAGGCAGTAACTGACTTATCCACTAATCTAGGACAGTATGCCTACCGCATCTGCGATTAGGTGACTTCCGAGAAGAAAGCACACTTGTGGCAAAGCATTATCAACCAAGAAAGTCTCTGCTGGCATTAACGCTCATCACGGTCCTGCTTGGACTCGGTGCTTATGTTGCTGGTGATTCCCATGTTCCAAAATTAGGTCTAGATTTGCGCGGCGGTACGCAGGTAATCATGGCTCCAATCGGAGATGGTGGAAAGCCGGTAACCGCTGACCAGCTAGATCAAACTGTCCGAATTATTAGGCAGCGAGTTGACGGATTCGGTGTAGCTGAGTCACAAGTGACCACTCAAGGCTCTGGCGCTAATGCAAAAATCGTCGTAAGCATTCCCGGAGTAACCAGCAGTGAAGTAGTCGATCAGCTCAAAAACACCGCCAAACTTAATTTCCGACAAGTCTTGGCAGTTGCGCCAGGCACAAACCAAACAGCGCCTGAACCAAGTCTTTCGCCAGGCGCTTCCGCAAAGCCAACTAAGAAGCCCAAACCGACTCCTAGTGTTCCGGCAAGTTGGCTAAAACAGCCGATCCAATTTAGTGACCCTAACGATGCGCGTTCAGTAAAAATCTTCCAAGCATTGGATTGTGCAAGTTTTGCAGCAAACTCCTCAAACACCGCTGATAATGAATCTCAGTATCTCATCACTTGCTCTGATGATCAGGCCGGAAAGTACTTGTTAGCGCCAGCTGAACTCTCTGGAACGGACATCAAGAATGCAACTGCTGGTTTACCTGCCCAGGGTGCCGGCGGATACGAAATCTCGCTGAACATGACTACAGCGGGAGCGTCGAAATTTGCGGACATCACCAAGCGCTTATCCGGCGAGAAAGAGCCGATGAATCAATTCGGCATTGTCCTTGATGGCAAAGTAATTAGTGCACCGCGAGTCAATGAGGCAATCCTTGGCGGCAACGCCGTAATCACGGGAAACTTTACCGCCCAAACCTCAAAGCTTCTTGCCCAGCAACTTAAATACGGTGCATTGCCCGTCTCCCTAAACATTGACGAGAAGTCACAAATTTCACCAACACTGGGTAACGACCAATTGCACGCAGCTTTACTTGCAGGTGGATTTGGTTTGCTTTTGGTCATCATCTATCTATTCGTTTATTACCGAGTACTTGGCTTAGTAGCAATAGCAAGTTTGCTTGGAGCTGCGGCTTGGTTGTACTTGAGCTTTATTCTCTTGGGCGATCAGATCGGTTTCACTTTGACCTTGGCCGGAACGGCTGGTGCGATTGTCGCAATTGGTATTACAGCTGACTCTTTCGTGGTCTACTTTGAACGAATTCGGGATGAATTGCGCGAGGGGAAACGGTTGCGCTCTGCAGTTGATCAGGGTTGGTTGCGCGCCAGACGCACAATTTTGGCGGCTGACTTTGTTTCGTTGTTGGCTGCTGTGATTCTCTACTACTTGTCAGTTGGTAGCGTCCGTGGTTTTGCCTTCACCTTGGGTTTGACTACCGTAATTGATGTCTTCATTGCGATTCTCTTCACACGACCATTGGTAAGTGTTATCGCCAACAGTAATTGGATGAATAGGGGTTCAGCTATGACTGGTGTTTCGCCTAAGCGACTTGGGGCTCCAGAGCAGACAGAGGTGAGCGCATAATGTCAAAACTTGGCGATTTAGGTAATCGGCTCTACCGAGGGGAAGTCTCTTACGATTTCGTCGGCAGAAGGCGGGTTTGGTACATCGTTTCCGCAGTTTTCCTTACACTTTCCATCGGAACTTTATCCGTTGCTGGACTTAATTTAGGCATCGAGTTCAAAGGTGGTGCACAGTACACAGTTCAGGTGCCAAATGCTGCAACTTCAGATGTCACCACGGCGCGCAAGGCGGTAGAAGACGCCGGATCAGTAGCGGCTTCAGTGACAATTGTTGGTCAGGACAAATTGCGAGTCCAGACACCATCCTTAACATCGGAAGAATCAACAAAGGTAACAAATAGCTTGGCTGCAGCCTTTAAGACTGAGCAAAGTAAAGTTACCTCGCAGATGGTGGGGCCAACTTGGGGGGCTGAGGTCTCCAAGAATGCAGCCCGTGCTCTAGTAGTTTTTCTAATTTTGGTAGCACTGTTTTTGTCATTCTATTTTGAGTGGCCGATGGCGATTGCTGCTCTGACTGCACTAGTCCACGACGTTCTAATCACGGTTGGCGTTTATGCCTTAGTCGGTTTTGAAGTGACTCCTGCCACTGTAATTGGCTTTCTAACGATTCTGGGCTATTCGCTTTATGACACTGTCGTAGTTTTTGACAAAGTTCGAGAAAACACCAGTGGTATTTTGTCCGGCAGTCGTATGACTTATCGAGAAGCAGCCAATCTGGCTCTTAACCAAACTCTGGTGCGAAGTATTAATACTTCGATCGTTGCTTTGCTTCCGGTGTTTTCAATCCTGTTCATTGGAATTACCCAACTAGGACCTGGAACACTCAACGACCTTGCTTTGTCATTATTTGTCGGCATGCTAGTCGGTACCTACTCATCGATCTTCATAGCGACTCCATTCCTAGTTCAAATCAAGGAGCGCAATCCTGCGGTTCAAGCCCAAGCCAACCGTGTCGAATCTCGCCGCAAGAACACCGGAGGCGAGTCTGGACCAGCAGTGCTTGTCGAGAGCACTAGGGGAGTTGTCAGTGGCCCGCGCCAACAGAGAGTTAAGCGAACTCGGTCTTCCCGCTCTGGCAAGTAGCTATGGATAGCCAACGCGCTCGTTCGACGATTGTTGAAATCGCCGATTATCCTGAGCCTGGAATCATTTTCAAAGATGTCACTCCGGTTTTTGCTGATGCACAGGCTTTCGCTTTTGTCGTAAATGCCATGGCAACCGAATTCAAATCAGCAGACATTACCGCTGTTGTCGGAATAGAGGCCAGGGGTTTCATACTCGGTGGCGCCTTAGCCCATCTCATGCAGGTCGGCTTCGTGCCTGTTAGGAAGCTGGGCAAACTACCTCGTCAGACATATCGCGCAGATTATGTACTTGAGTACGGCAGCGACGCTATTGAAATCCACACTGACTCCCTGTCCAGCGCAGATCGAGTGCTGATTGTTGACGATGTCTTAGCAACGGGCGGAACTGTAAACGCGACAATCAATGTCATCGAACAAACAGGTGCTACAGTCGTCGGTTTTGCGGTATTACTGAATTTGGACTTTTTAGGTGGAGCAAGTCGCATTTGCGCCGACCATCCTGAGGTGCGGTTAATCTCGGTGCTCGATTAAGGATTCGTTCAGCATCGCTATTCCAAAGCGTAGAATGAACCCAGGAGGAGCCGATGCCAAACAGTGGGGCAGTAAGTGAATCACTCGAGTTAGCCGTTGCCGCCTATTCAGGCGAGAACTGGGCGCCCCCTGCCAATTTATTGTCGGTAATTGACAGCCTGTTAGCCTTTCATCCGGCGTCCTCAACCGAGCGAATTTACAAGGGCTACCAATACGCTGCCTACTTTCATCGGGAGCAGAGTCGACGATCTGGGGATTCATACATAACTCATCCTGTGGCTGTTGCAGGCATCCTTGCTGATTTAGGCATGACCGAGCCGACGATTATCGCCGCTCTCCTTCACGACACTGTCGAAGATACCGCCTATTCACTGGTGCAGCTTGAACAGGATTTCGGTTCAGAAGTTGCTGGGCTAGTTGACGGTGTAACCAAATTAGACAAAGTAAAGTTTGGCAACGCATCGGCCGCAGAAACAGTCCGAAAAATGGTTGTGGCAATGGCCCGAGACATTCGCGTGCTGGTTATCAAACTTACAGACCGCCTACACAACATGCGCACACTTAGCTACTTACCAGCGGAGAAGCAAGAGCAAAAAGCGAGAGAGACGCTTGAAATTTACGCTCCACTAGCGCACAGGCTCGGCATGAATGCCATCAAATGGGAATTAGAGGATCTTTCGTTCGCAACTCTCTATCCAAAGATGTTTGATGAGATTGTGCGTTTAGTAGACCAACAGGCGCCGGCCCGAGACGAATTTCTCAATAAGTTGATTGCCGAAGTTCAAGTCGATCTCAAGGAAGCAGGATTAGAGACTGAAGTTTCCGGGCGCCCGAAACACTACTACAGCGTCTATCAAAAAATGATTGTTCGTGGCCGTGACTTTCAGGACATTTATGATCTCACGGGTGTACGAATTCTGGTTGATTCTATACAGGATTGTTATGCCACACTAGGTGTGGTTCACAATCACTGGAATCCAGTTCCAGGCCGCTTCAAAGATTACATTGCGATGCCCAAATTCACGATGTATCAGTCGTTACACACCACAGTTATCGGCCCAGGTGGTAAGCCAGTCGAATTTCAAATTCGCACCCATGAAATGCATCGCGCTGCTGAATACGGCGTGGCCTCGCACTGGCGATACAAGCAGAATCAAGTAGCGGGGAAATCTGGACCAGATGATCTTGGCTGGGTTCGCCAACTGCTTGATTGGCAGCGCGAAACTGAAGATCCAGGAGAATTTCTAGATTCACTGCGCGAGGACCTTGGCGTTTCAGAGGTTTATGTTTTCACGCCTAAAGGCGAAGTTTTGGCACTTCCAAAGGGGAGTACACCCATTGACTTTGCATATTCAGTCCACACTGAGGTTGGCAATCGGTGCGTTGGCGCTCGCATTAACGGCAAACTTGCACCATTGGATACCGCTCTATCCAATGGCGACACTGTTGAAGTAATTACTAACAAAAGTGACAGCGCCGGACCGAGCCGAGACTGGCTCAATATCGCGGTCAGTGCCAGGGCAAAGTCGAAGATTAAGTCTTGGTTCAGTAAAGAGCGCCGCGAGGAGGCTATAGAGTCGGGCAAAGACCAAATAGCCCGCGCGATGAAAAAGCAAGGTGTCCCGCTGCGCCTACTGACCAATAGTATGCTCGCTTCACTTGCGGCCGACGGACATTATTCCGATGTGAGCTCGCTTTATGCCGCAGTGGGTGAAGGCCACTTAGGTGCGCAAACTGTCGTCACTCGTTTGTTGCAAGCTCATGGTGGCGAAGAGGGGTTGATTGAAGAAACTTCTGAACTGATCACTCCAGGTGAATCGCCGACCAGAAGAGCATCCAAATCGGAGCCAGGCGTAACTGTCATTGGGGCTGCCGATACCTGGGTGAAGCTTGCACGTTGCTGCACACCAGTACCTGGTGACGAAGTTTTCGGTTTTGTCACCAGGGGATCAGGCGTGAGCGTCCATCGGACAGATTGTGTGAACGCAGGATCACTTCAATTGCAAGCTGAACGCATAGTTGAAGTGAAGTGGACTCCAGGTAAGGGCAGTGTTTATTTAGTCAACATCCAAGTAGAGGCACTCGACAGGTCTCGTTTATTGTCAGATGTCACTAAGGCCCTCTCAGACCAACATGTAAACATTCTGAACGCTTCTGTTACTACAACTCGGGATCGAGTTGCAATTAGTCGTTTTACCTTTGAAATGGCTGATCCATCGCATTTGAACCAGGTGTTACGCGCAGTGCGTGGTATTGATGGCGTTTTCGATGTTTATCGGGTGTGAGTTACCCAAATTGCGCAGCACCGGCTCGAGCCGCTTCAAGTAAGGAGGCGGTCTGCTCCCTGGTCACACTTAGTTTTGCAACTTCGGCATCTTTGCCAGCGGCTTGGGCAGCTGCAATCTGTTTATCGAGCTTTTCAAGTGAACTTTCGAATGAGGAAACGATGCCATTTGCCCTCTGAACTACTTCAGGATTGGTTTTGTGCCAATGTTCCTCTTGTAGCTTTCGAACTGCATTTTCAACGGCTTTGAGCCGGCGTTCAATCTTTTCTTTTGCGTCGCGCGGTACGTGTCCAGCCTTTTCCCACTGTTCCTGGATTGCGCGAAGGGACTTCTTAGCGGCTTCTAAATCATGTATTGGTAACAACGCTTCAGCTTTTTCAAGTAAAGCTTCCTTTGCTGCCAAATTCGCTACGTATTCCTCATCTTTAGTTGCGTCGTGCGCAGATTTAGCGGCAAAGAACCGATCTTGTAATTCTTTGAACTCTTGCCAAAGTTTGTCTTCCTTGGCCTTGGCGGCACGAGGTAGGGCTTTCCACTCGCTCATGAGTCGTTTCAAAGTATTAGCTGTCGACACCCATTCTGTGCTATCCACAACCGCAGCAGCTTTCTTGATGATCTCCTGTTTTGCGGCGACCGCCTCAGCCCGCACGGCGGTTAATTGCTCAAAATGTGCCTTTCGGGCTTTATCAAAAGTGGATCTGGCCTTGCGGAAACGAGCCCAAAGTTCCTGTTCTACAGCTTTCTCTGCGTGCGGCAACGCCTTCCATTCATCGAGCAATTCTTGAAATTTTTCCGTTGTAGCCTTCCAGGACTTTGAGTCCGTTAGCTTCTCAGCCAGTTCAACAACAGCCGTGCGCTTTTCCATGCCTTCAGCCCGCAGTTGCGCCTTTCGCTCGGCATTCGCGATACGGCGCTTTTCTAGTAGCGAATCTATCTGTGTTTTTGCAGTTCGAAGATGATTGAGATCACCGATCAAGTTAGGTGAGTCAACAGCCGCTTGGATTCGATCAGTTACCGCACTGATACCGTCAGTTGAGCCTTTTCCCTCCTGCAGGCGCGCGATGGTCAATTCAACATCGGTTAGTAAGTCGGTGTAACGCTTGGTGAAAAAGGCGAAGGCTTCTTCAGCAGTCCCATCTGGAAATGAGCCGACCTTGATAGGGCCAGATTCGGAGTTAATGAACGCGTTCTTCTCGCTATCAACGTATCCAAAATCATTAGATGTTGTCATGCCAATACCTTACCTGTATGCGCGCTAGCGCTGACTAGATTATCGAGCAAAAGCTTGTTCAATAACGATGTTTGCATTTGGTTTACCATCTTTTTTACCGTCGGCTACTCCGGCAGCAGCCACACGATCAACTACAGATAGCCCCGATGTGACTCGACCCCAAACTGTGTAGTTCGCAGGTAGTGGACTGTTTTGGTAAACAATAAAGAATTGGCTTCCGTTGGTATTAGGCCCACTATTGGCCATAGCCAGCGTTCCCCGTGGGTAAATGTAAGTGCCACTGCTGTCTGCCTTTGGCAGATTCTCATCAGCAAAGCTGAATCCTGGGGTACCCGATCCCGTGCCAGACGGATCGCCGCACTGCAAAACATAGATGCCACTAGTCGTGAGTCGATGACAGGCTGTTTTAGTGAAGTAAGCAGCCGTAGCTAAATTGCTCATCACCTTGTTTGTGGTCGGTGCATTTTGATCTAATTCAATGTCGATTACTCCGCAGTTTGTGGTCAGCCTCAAATTTTTACGCAAATTTCCGCTCGTAGGTGCCGACGGAAATTGTCGAGGTTTAGTCTGCAGATCAGAAACTGGTTTACATCTAGCGGCAGCAACTGCGCTATTAGACGCAGCCGGCGTTGCAGATACGACCGGCTTGGCAACAGGCTTTGCGTCTGGCCGAGCCACGATGAAATAGCCAACTGTCGCTAGGACCAAAACGCCTGCTAGCACTGCGCGCTTGATAACACTTTCACGCTGGGCTCTTTCTTGGCGACGCGCCTGCTGGCGTTCCCACTTGGCTCTAGCCAGTTCTTTTTCTCGTTTATTCGACATGGTTCATTATTCTATGCCCATTTGGCAAAGAAAAAACTCGCGATACCCTTATCTAATTGTTGTATTTAGAGGGGACTTCAATGCTGATAAGCACCTTTCCCGCGGGTGACTGGCAGACAAACTGCTATATCGTCGCACCATCAGCAAACGCCGAATGCATCATCATTGACCCCGGCTATGAATGTGTTGGGCAGGTTGCTGATGTCATCGCCAAACACAAACTGAAACCCGTAGCCACCTTATTAACTCATGGTCACATAGATCACATGTGGTCCGTCTATCCCCTAAGCACTGGTTACGATATCGCGGCTTACATACATGAATCGGACCGACACCTGCTGTCAGATCCATATTCGGGCATTTCTCCAGAGACTGTAATGATGCTGAAAGCTTCACTTTCGATTGACTTAGAGTTTGTTGAACCCAGCAAAGTTGTCGTCTTCGATAAAGAAACGACCGTTTCGCTGGCTGGAATCGAATTCGAACTTCTTCCAGCCCCTGGTCACACGCAAGGATCAACAATCTTCAAGATTTGTGATGAGGTAACAACAGTATTCTCTGGCGATGTCCTATTTGCCGGAGCGATTGGTCGAACTGATTTGCCTGGTGGTTCGCAGGTAGCCATGAGCGAAACGCTTAGAGATGTAGTGCTACCCCTGCCCGATGATGCACGGGTATTGCCAGGACATGGCCCTGAGACAACAATGGCCATTGAGCGAGTCACTAACCCTTTTTTGCTAAGAATTGCACAAGGATTGGATGCAGTATGAGTGACTTATTCAAAGCTCCGAAAGGAACGTACGACGTCGTTGCGCCGTTTTCCAAACTGTGGCTTGAAGTGAAGCGGGCGTTGAGTGAATCAGCGATCCTTTCCGGATTTGATTACATTGAGACTCCGATTTTCGAAGACACCGCGCTTTTTGTCCGCGGCGTTGGCCAAAGCACCGATGTGGTAAACAAAGAAATGTACACATTTGATGATCGCTCAGGGCGCAGCTTGTCACTTCGGCCAGAGGGAACGGCGGGTGTACTTCGAGCCATTTTGGAAAATCGACTAGACAAAGGCCCACTGCCAGTAAAAGTTTGGTATTCGGGTCCAAATTTCCGCTACGAACAACCGCAATCTGGTCGCTACCGGCAGCATACTCAAGTTGGCGTTGAGGCAATTGGAAGTGCTGATCCATTGTTAGACGCGCAGATAATTTGGATGGCCCAGTACGGACCACGGTCATTACTTGGACTGAAGAAGCTACGCGTCCTAGTTAATACACTTGGATGCAGCAAGTGCAGGCCTGAGTATCGAAAATTACTGCAAATTTTCCTGGCCAAAGTGAATTTGGATGAAAGCACCAAGAGCCGGGCTGCATTAAACCCGCTTCGCGTACTTGATGATAAGCGTGAAGAAGTGCAGGCACAGTTAGGGCAAGCGCCGTTGCCTGGCGACCATTTGTGTGACGATTGCTCCACACATCATCAAAGTGTCTTGCACTACCTTGATGTACTTGGGGTTAGTTACGAATCAGCGCCGAAGTTGGTCAGAGGACTGGACTACTACGAGCGCACAACCTTTGAATTAGTACACGACGGATTAGGTGCACAGTCCGCTATCGGTGGTGGCGGACGATACGACCGGCTCATTGAGACTCTGGGCGGTAGCGCGCAACCAGGAATCGGCTACGGACTTGGTGTCGATCGCACCTGTTTGGCAGTACAGTCTGAAAACGAAAATTGGTCTAGCAATAATAAGCGTGGCTGTTATTTGATTGCGTTAGATCCCTCTGCAACCGATGCAGTTGTGAAGCTATGCGTGCACCTGCAAAAGCAGGGAATAGCCGCAGAAATTGCCTTGGACGGAAGAAGTATCAAAGCTGCCATGAAGGGCGCTGATCGTTCCGGCGCACGATATGCCTTAATCATCGGGCAGGATGAACTAATTGCTGGTGTAGTAACGATCAAAGACCTGGACAGCGGGGAGCAATCCAGCATTGCTTTAGACTTGGTACCTCAACATCTGAGCTCAATTCGCTAAGAAGGATTATCATGCTTCGCACCCACGAATGTGGAACACTCCAAGAACAAGACTCTGGAATTCAGGTAACGCTAACAGGCTGGGTTGCTAAGCGTCGAGATCATGGTGGAATCGCTTTTCTAGATTTGCGAGATTCATCGGGAACAGTTCAGGTAGTCGTTAATGACGAAGCTGTGGCCAGCGAATTACGAGCGGAGTTTTGTTTAAAGATTTCTGGCTCAGTCAGAGTTCGACCTGCAGGGAACGAAAATTTAGACATCCCAACAGGCGCGATAGAGGTAGTCGCTGACGAGGTAATTGTACTTAGCAAGAGTGCTCCCTTACCTTTTCCAATCGATGACTCAGTCAACGTTGGCGATGAGACAAGGTTCAAGTATCGCTATTTAGATTTGCGACGTCCATCGGCAGCTAACGCCTTACGCGTTCGCAGCGAGATGGGTCGCCTAGCAAGGGCAATCCTTGATGAACAGAGATTTCTGGAGATCGAAACACCGACTCTAACTCGCTCCACCCCTGAAGGAGCTCGCGATTTCCTTGTTCCAGTGAGATTGCAACCAGGCCACTGGTATGCACTGCCGCAGAGTCCGCAGCTTTTCAAACAACTTCTGATGGTTGGTGGCCTTGAACGCTATTACCAAATAGCGAGGTGTTACCGCGATGAGGATTTTCGTGCGGATCGCCAACCGGAATTCACTCAATTAGATATTGAAATGAGTTTCGTCGAACAAGACGATGTACTACAGGTTGGCGAAGCTATCGTCCGCGCTCTCTGGCAGGGGATTCTAGGACACCAAATCGGTGAGATACCCAGAATGACATACTTCGAGGCCATGCGACGTTTTGGCTCAGATAAGCCCGACCTGAGATTTAATCTCGAACTTATAGATTGCACTGAATACTTTGCCAATACGGCATTCCGTGTATTCCAAGCACAGCACATTGGTGCAGTTCTGATGCCAGGCGGTGCCGACCAGCCAAGGCGGACCTTTGACGCGTGGCAAGAATGGGCAAAACAGCGTGGAGCCAAAGGCTTGGCTTACGTTACTTTTGAAGCCGATGGTTCTTTAGGCGGCCCGGTTGCTAAAAATCTCTCCGAAGCAGAGCGCGAAGGACTTGCCGCACACACAGGCGCAAAATCCGGAGACTGCGTATTTTTTGCTGCTGGACCAAAATCAGAAGCTTTGGCCCTATTGGGGGCGGTACGACTTGAGGTCGGCAACCGTTGCGGCTTGATAAATGAGGACGAATGGTCCTTTTTATGGGTAGTCGATGCGCCAATGTTTGAACGCACCGACGACGGTGGCTGGACAGCAGTTCATCATCCGTTTACTTCACCGAATGACGAGTGGCTGGACAATTTTGAAACGGCTCCAGATCAAGCGCTTGCCTGGGCATACGACATTGTCTGCAATGGAAATGAAATTGGCGGTGGCTCAATCCGCATCCACCAGCATGACGTGCAGCAAAGAGTTTTCCAGTTACTCGGACTAAGTCCAGAGCAGGCCCAGGAGAAGTTTGGCTTCCTGCTCGATGCCTTTGCATTTGGTCCACCACCACACGGAGGTATTGCATTTGGCTGGGATCGTATTTGCATGCTTTTGACTGGTTCAACAAGTCTTCGCGATGTCATTGCATTTCCAAAAACTGGAGCAGGGTTTGATCCATTGACAAGTGCACCGACTCCAATTACTTCACAGCAACGAACTGAAGCGGGCATTGATGTTGATCCATTCGCCGAAGAAGTAAAGTAACCAAGTTTGACATCGTTGTTCAGCGCCGGTGAGCCGACTGCACCATTAGCCGCTCGAATGCGGCCAGACTCCCTTGATGAAGTTGTCGGACAGCAGCATTTACTGGGATCGCATAGCCCATTGCGTCGGTTGCTGGAACATCCCGAATCTACTGGTACCTCAGTAATTTTGTGGGGTCCACCTGGAACCGGTAAAACAACTTTAGCCGGTTTGGTAGCTAAGGCTGGCGGCGCTTCGTTCATCGAATTATCCGCAATAACTGCCGGCATTAAAGAAATTCGTGAGGCTATCGATAAAGCCAAAACCGATCGGAATTTCACCGGAAGTACAACTGTGCTTTTCATAGATGAAGTTCATCGCTTCAGCAAAACTCAGCAGGATGCCTTGCTCCCTGCTGTGGAAAATGGATGGATCACGCTGATTGCAGCAACTACCGAGAACCCATCTTTTAGTGTGGTTGCACCACTGCTTTCTAGATCCTTAGTTTTTGCGGTTACTGGGCTAGCAGATTCAGATGTCCTTCAACTGCTAGACCGAGCTCTAGCGAGTGACAAAGGGTTCTCAGGAGCCTTGACCTTATCAGAATTAGCTCGGGACAACATTGTTCGCCTTGCTGGGGGAGATGCCCGCCGAGCCTTAACTATATTGGAAGCTTGTGCTGCCAAAGCCCTTGGCGAACAGCGTGTTGAAATTCTGCCAGAGGATGTTGCCAGTGCGTCTGCACAAAACATAGTTCGGTACGACAAAGACGGTACCCAGCATTACGACGTAATTAGCGCTTTCATCAAAAGTGTCAGAGGTTCAGATGTTGATGCTGCGCTACATTACTTAGCCAGAATGCTAGAGGCTGGAGAAGATCCAAGATTCATTGCTCGCAGGTTGATGATCTTGGCAAGCGAGGACGTTGGTTTGGCAGATAATTCATTGCTTCCGCTCGCTAGTGCCGCAGCGCAAACTGTAGCCCTGATCGGTATGCCCGAAGCTCGCATAACTTTGGCACATGTGACAATCGCAATAGCCCTAGCACCGAAATCCAATAGCGCATATTTAGCCATCAATGCGGCCTTGGCAGACGTCCAATCTGGCAACATAGGGGAAGTTCCTTCAGCACTTCGCGGCAGCCATTACTCCAAATTAGCTGAATCGGGGCAGATAGAGCCTTACCTCTACCCGCACGACCTGGATTCGGGAATAGCTACCGCTCAATATTTGCCCGAAGCGATTTCTCAGCGACGCTACTACCACCCAACCAAGCGCGGTGACGAGACTCGGCTGTCGACAGTCTGGCAGAAGATTCGCACAATCCTCGGGCGCAAGTAGGCATGGCCAGGCTAATTGGCTAGGGTTTAGGTAAAGCCAAATCACTCGAAGGGGAAGTTGTGGAATCCGCTAACATCCGTCAACGGTTTTTAGATTATTTTGCAAATAACGGCCACACTGTTGTCCCAAGTGCGAGTTTGATTCTAGATGATCCGACACTTCTGTTTATTAATGCTGGCATGGTTCCATTCAAGCCATATTTCCTTGGCGAGGCAACGCCACCTTATGCAAGGGCCGCAAGTGTCCAGAAGTGCGTCCGCACCTTAGATATTGATGAGGTTGGAAAAACCACACGGCACGCTTCATTCTTCCAAATGTGCGGAAACTTTTCCTTTGGTGACTACTTCAAAGCAGATGCAATCAGATTCGCCTGGGAATTATTGACGAAATCGCAGACCGATGGTGGTTATGGATTTCCTGAGGACAAACTCTGGGTAACGGTTTATCTTGACGACGACGAAAGTGCCGAGATTTGGCACAAACAGATAGGGATTCCCCTCGAGCGGATTCAGCGCCGCGACATGGCAGACAACTTCTGGTCCATGGGTGTACCTGGACCATGCGGTCCGTGTTCTGAAATTTACTACGATCGTGGTCCCGAGCATGGTCGTGATGGTGGACCGATTGCCGACGAGTCAAGATATCTAGAGATTTGGAATCTTGTCTTCATGCAGTTTGAGCGCGGAGATGGACCAGGCAAAGAAGGGTACCCAATTCTCGGGGAACTTCCGGCCAAGAACATTGACACAGGCATGGGTCTTGAGCGCATGGCAGCGCTATTGCAAAACGTGGATAACATCTACGAAATAGACACCACAAAGATCACTCTCGATCGGGCAAGTGCACTAAGCGGTCAGCCGTATGGCAGAGATGTTAAGTCAGATATCGCATTGCGAGTGGTTGCTGACCACACGCGCACTTGTGCATTCATGATTGCTGACGGTGTTTTACCGGGCAATGAAGGAAGAGGTTATGTTCTGCGCCGGATTCTTCGTCGAGTTGTGCGCAACATGCGTCTACTAGGTTGTGGTGATCCTGCTATGGGCGATTTAATGGATGCAACCATTCTTTCCATGTCAACTCAGTACCCAGAACTAGCGGCCGATCGCACTCGACTGGTTGCCGTTGCCGTCGCTGAGGAAGAATCCTTCCTGCAGACGCTTGAGCGTGGAACATCAATGTTTGATGTAGCGGTTAAAGAATTAAAAGCAACCGGGAATGCGAAACTATCCGGCGACTCTGCTTTTGCCCTGCATGATACTTTCGGCTTCCCAATCGATTTGACGCTTGAGATGGCCAGTGAACAGGGCATCAGTGTTGACGAAGATGGCTTCCGCCGCCTGATGCAAGAGCAAAGATCTCGAGCCAAGGCCGATGCGCAAGCACGCAAGAGCGGTGTTGCCCCCGTTACTTTGTATCGAGAGATCATGAACTCAGCGGGCACCACGGAATTTACCGGATACAGCGAAACTGAAACCGAAACGAAAATCGCCGGGATCATCGTAGACGGCACGGATGTAAAGGGCGCCAGTGCTGGTCAGGAAGTTGAAGTGGTGTTGTCACGCACCTCTTTCTACGCTGAAGGCGGCGGTCAACTTGGTGATCATGGAAAAATCATTTTGGCCGACGGTACTACAGTCGAAATCAACGATGTCCAGACTCCTGTGCCTGGTTTATTTGTACATAGAGGCAGAGTATTGAGCGGTACAGTCTCGGTTGGTGCAGCGGCAATGTCTGAAGTCGATGTACCGCGCAGGTTGGCGATTTCGCGTGCTCACACTGCGACTCACATGGTACACAAAGCTTTCCGTGAAGCTCTTGGAGAAACTGCAACTCAAATGGGTTCAGAGAATGCTCCCGGCCGGTTCCGCTTTGATTTCCCGAGCAGTGGACCAGTTCCCGCCTCGGTTTTGGCGGATGTCGAAGCGCGAGTGAATGAAATACTGATTCAAGATCTGAAGATCAGCGCCGAATACATGACGCAAGCGCAGGCACGTGACTCTGGAGCCATGGCCTTATTCGGCGAGAAGTACGGCGACCAAGTGCGGGTAGTAAGCGTTGGCGATTGGGCGCGAGAACTTTGCGGCGGAACACACACCACCGCTACGGGTCAGCTTGGCTTAGTTACTTTCTTGTCCGAAAGTTCGATTGGCGCTGGTGTTAGGCGAGTCGAGGCACTGGTTGGCTCAGACGCTTATCGTTTTCTGGCTCGCGAACACCATCTCGTTAACCAACTCACAGAGATCATGAAATCTCGCCCAGAGGAGTTAGTAGATCGCGTCGGTCAAACTCTGGAAAGATTGCGAACTGCTGAACGGGAAATCGCTAAGGCACGAAAGCAGGCATTGCTAGGCGACCTCGCTGGACTTGTCGGCCCGCCAACCAGAATTGGCGACACTAATCTGTATCGGTTTACTGCCCCAGTTGGAACGGAGCCTACTGAATTGCGTGACCTTGTTACCTCAGCAAAGGGTGAGCTCAAGACAAATAACAACATCCTGGTAGCAGCTTGCATCAGCGCGGATAAAGTTTCATTCGTAGTAGCAACAGACAACGCTGCTCGAACAAGTGGACTGTCGGCGAAATCTATTGCAAATAAGGTTCTGCCGTTCGTCTCGGGCAGAGGCGGGGGGAATGCTGAGATGGCTCAGGGAGCAGGACCCAGCCTTGAAAATCTAGAGTTAGCGTTCGAGAGCCTTTCAGCAGGTCTGCTTGACTAAGTTGCCCGAGTCTGGGGTCCGAATCTCATTAGATTTCGGGCAAGTAAGAATTGGGGTAGCGCGCTGCGATTCGCACCAATTACTAGCGGTTCCGGTCACTACGCTGCAAAATTCTGAAGACGTTTTTGCACAGATTGAGCAGCTACTGATTGATTTTGACCCCTCTGCCATATACCTTGGCCTGCCAGTTAACCTCTTGGGTGCAGACACGATGGCGACTCAATCAGTGCGTAAATTCGGTGCTGACTTAAAAGTGCATCTTGCACAACAAAGTGTTTCAATACCAATTCAACTAGTCGATGAGCGCCTATCAACTGCCAGTGCTCAGGCTCTTGCGAGAAACGGCGGGAAAACCATCAAGGAAAGCAGAGGCTTTATTGACCAAGCGGCAGCGGTGGAAATCTTGGAACTAGCTCTAGCCATAGAGCGGCGTACAGGATCCCTTGCTGGCACTCAAGTCCACTAGCACCAAGTAACCTAGAAAAATGAACTCAAAGGAAAGCGTTCCATCGAAAGCCAAGAAGTCTACTTTGCTTGGCGTTTTCACAATTGCTGGAATTTTTCTAGTTCTAGGACTCTGGGTCATTAAAGGCGTGTTACCTCCAGCTGACTATCGCGGCTCAGGCGAGCAAATAACAAAAATCAAGATTGCGAAGGGCCAAACGGTCAGCCAAATCGCAAACATTCTAAAGGCACAGGGCGTGATTTCCTCAGTTGACCGCTTTGTCGGATTATGTGCAGATACTGACACTTGTAGTCAATTGCAGCCTGGTATTTACCGGATTCGGACTAAGTTGCCAGTTGCAGCAGCATTGTCGGCGTTATTTGATCCAACTAATCGTATTTACTCGGGGTTGTTAATTCGTGAAGGATTAAGAAATTCGGAAATTATTAGTCTGCTCTCACAAGAAACTAAAATCCCCGAGAGTGAATTTGTGGTGGCATTAAAATCACCACAAAAAGTAGGTCTACCAACTTGGGCTCATGGAAATGCTGAGGGGTTTTTGTTTCCGGCCACCTACGACTTCCCAGCGGCTGCCACCGCATCGCAGATTCTACGAATCATGATTCAAAAAGCTTGTGTCGAGTACGACTCCGTGGGCTTGCCGATACATGCAAAGAAGCTCGGACTTACGCCACATCAATTACTCACAGTTGCCTCGATTTTGCAGGCAGAGTCTCACCCGCGAGATTATTCGAAAGTGGCTCGGGTTATCTTAAATCGGTTGGCAGCGCCTATGAGATTGCAAATGGATTCGACCGTTGCTTATGGCTTGAATAAAAAGAAAGTGATTTTGTCGGATCGCGAATTGACTACTGCTACGCCGTACAACACGTACCTCAATGATGGACTTCCGCCTGGTCCGATCAATAATCCAGGCGTTCAGGCTATTGAATCAGCAGCAAAGCCGGCTAACGGAGATTGGCTGTATTTCATAACAACAAACCTAGATACTCAGGAAACAAAGTTCACCTCCTCGTATCTCGAATTCCTACGATTTAAAGATGAGTTCCTAAATTTCTGCAGTGCGAATCAGGGGGCTTGTTGAGATGAAAGCTGCCGTGCTGGGCAAGCCAATTTTGCACTCACTTTCACCTGCAATTCATACTGCCGGCTACCAAGCTCAGAATCTGCCGCATACGTACTCAGCGATAGAGATTGCAGAGAACGAGTTGGCTGCGTTTGTTTCTAATTGCGACGAACAGTGGCTAGGACTGTCCCTGACAATGCCACTGAAAGTAGCTGCATTCTCAGTCGCTGAAGAGTTGACACCACTGGTTCAATTAACCGGATCGATAAACACTCTTGTATTTGCTGATCAAATTGTCGCTTACAACACTGATGTGTACGGAATAGTGCGTGCCTGTCAGGAAAGTGAAATAGGAGCGGCAAAAACTTGTTCCATTTTAGGTTCCGGTGCGACTGCAAGGTCTGCCATAGTGGCAGCACATGAACTAGGGGTGCAACAAATTCACCTTGTTGCTCGGAATCCTGAGGCAATCTTGGTCTGCGATGAGATTGCCACAGAACTGGGGATAACTTTTCAGGCAACGAGCGCTGACAATGCACAATGTTGGGAAAGTGACTTGGTCATTAACACTACGCCAGCAGGAGTTGCAGATACTTACCTGAAACCCGAACTTACGGTTTCAGGACTCTTGCTTGACGTGGTCTATCGACCTTGGCCAACAGTCATCAGTAGTCAATGGGAAGATGCAGGGGGGCGTTCGTGTCCAGGCCATCTCATGTTGCTCCATCAAGCAGTCGCACAATACGAACTCTTTACCGGTCAAAGCGCGCCACTGAAAGCAATGCGCGCTGCACTAGAGGCGTCGCTCTAAAACTTCCCCTTTTTGCAGGGTCGTTCAAATGATCTCCATCATTGAGTTCGCACCGTTTTACATCTTTGTGGTGCTTGGCGCTTTACTGAGTTGGGTAGATGTTAAAACACATCGATTGCCCAATCAAGCAAATTTTATCTTGGCCACCCTGGTGCTACTCATTGAAATGGGTTGGGCCGTGATTTCTAATCAGTGGGTGCGAGTTCTAAGTACCTTTCAAGTTCTTGCCTACATCATCTGCATTTTCTGCACTCTGTACCTGCTAAGTAGAGGCCAATTAGGGATGGGTGATGTCAAATTTGCGATTGCTTGCGCTTTGATTATTGGCTGGTACTGTTCACAAAACTGGCTAGTTATAGTTTGGCTTATGTTTTCTCTAGCGGGACTATTTTCGGCTGGCTTGCTCGTTCTAGGCAGGTTAAATCGTAAAACTGCAATTGCCTTTGGACCCTTCATGTACCTTGCAGTCGTCATCGGAGTCGGCTACTCCTTATTCAGTGTCTGATTAGCCTTAGTAGCGCCGAACATGAAACAATAGAGGCATGTTGCGTTGGTTAACCGCTGGAGAGTCACATGGCCCGAGCCTGACTGCCGTAATCGAGGGTTTACCCGCTGGCATAGAAGTGACTACATCAGATATTCAAGCCGCCCTGGCTAGACGTCGACTTGGTTACGGCCGGGGTGCGCGGATGAAATTCGAGCAGGATGAGGTCACGCTAACCGGCGGCATCCGGCATGGACTTTCTATGGGTGGGCCGATTGCCATCTCGATTGCGAACTCTGAATGGCCCAAATGGGACAAAGTGATGGCTGCTGACCCCGTGCCGCAGGAAGAGCTCGCTTCCTTAGCTCGCAATGCTCCGCTAACTCGCCCTCGACCCGGGCATGCTGATCTGGCAGGTATGCAGAAGTACGCCTTGGATGACGTTCGACCAATTTTGGAACGGGCCAGTGCCAGAGAAACAGCGGCCCGAGTAGCTTTGGGCGAAGTCGCCAAAAGATTCTTGCGGCAAGTTGCTGGCATAGAAATTCTAAGTCACGTAGTTGCCATTGGTTCGGTATTTTCGACAAACACAACGACGCCAAGTATTTCCAACCTAGCGCAAATTGACGACGATCCCGTTCGATGCTTCGCCCCATCAGATAGCCAGGCTATGCAGGCTGAGATTAAGGCTGCACATGATGATGGGGATACCTTAGGCGGTGTTGTTGAGGTTGTCGCACACGGTGTACCGGTTGGTTTGGGTTCACATGTGCATTGGGACCGCAGGTTGGATTCTCAATTAGCTGCTGCGTTGATGGGAATTCAGGCCATAAAAGGTGTTGAAATTGGTGATGGCTTTGCGGTAGCAACCCGGCGAGGGTCTGCGGCACACGATGAAATCTTTAACGATGATGGGGTCTTGCGTCGGCACACGTCTCGTAGTGGCGGTACTGAAGGTGGCATGAGCACTGGGGAGATGCTGCGTGTTCGGGCTGCAATGAAACCCATCTCGACGGTACCCAAGGCATTAGCAACTGTTGATGTTGCTACTGGCGAGGCAACAACAGCAATCAATCAACGATCTGACGCTTGCGCTGTCCCGGCCGCTGGCGTGGTAGCAGAAGCAATGGTGGCCCTAGTTTTGGCGCAGGCGGTACTCGAGAAATTCGGTGGCGATCATGTCAGCGAAACTGCGCGTAATGTCTCTGGCTACTTGGCCAACATTGCGAGTTTCAGACGTGACTAACATTGTGCTCGTAGGAGTACCAGGGGCAGGCAAGACAACAGTGGGTCGCTTACTTGGTCAGGCTCTCGAGCGACCATTCTTTGATAGCGATTTTGAAATAGAACGACTCGCAGGCAAGACAGTTTCCGAAATCTTTACTCAGGACGGCGAACAAACATTCCGAGACTTAGAGGCTACGGTTATCGCCGATTTGCTTAAAGGCGATGGCAAAGTGCTCTCATTAGGCGGTGGAGCTCTGCTTAATCAGGACACCCGAAAACTGGTTGCAAATAGCCAGACCATTTGGCTAGTCGCCAACCTAGCTAAGGCCGTCAGTCGCGTTGGCTTAAATCGCAACCGCCCTTTGCTACTAGGTAATGTTCGGGGGCAACTGGCCGATCTTATGCAAGCTAGGGAACCTTTGTATCGCGAGGTTGCAAAACACCAAGTAGAAACATCTGAGTTAACTCCAGATGAAGTTGTGGCTGAAATAATGAAGAGCATGAATTCTAGTCAGGCAGGATTATGAAGACGATAGAAGTGCATGCGGATGTCTCATACCCCGTGATAGTTGGCCGAGGACTATTTGGACAGGTTGCGAATTTCTTAACAGGAGTTGATCGCGTTGCGATCATTTATCCGGCGGCTTTAAGGCTGACTGTGGAATTCCTGCGGAGTTCTTTAGCCGGGGTAACAGTGAGTGCGCTTGAGATTCCCGATGGTGAGGCAGCAAAGAATTCTTCTGTCGTCGAATTCTGTTGGACCAAATTGGGTCAAGCAGGCTTTACCCGAAACGACTTAATTATCTCGCTAGGTGGCGGCGCTACTACAGATCTTGCAGGCTTTGTCGCTGCAACTTGGTTACGCGGCATTAAAGTGCTACACATCCCTACAACTTTGCTTGGCATGGTCGATGCTGCTGTTGGTGGAAAGACTGGTATCAATACCGAATCAGGTAAAAATCTTGTTGGCTCTTTTCATTCTCCTGTTGCAGTGCTATGTGATTTGGATGCTCTGAAGTCGCTTCCGCGGGATGACTACATAAGTGGACTAGCAGAGATTATCAAGACAGGTTTCATCCGCGACCCAAAAATTCTAGAACTCATCGAAGGTAGTCCAGCGGGTGCATCAAGTTCCGAGTGGGAACATACGGCACAGATAATTGAGCGGGCAATCCAGGTGAAGGCTGATGTGGTGAGCACAGACCTTAAGGAAACTTTAGGTACATCTGTTGGTCGAGAGATTCTAAATTACGGTCATACTTTTGGACACGCGATAGAGCGAGCCGAGGGCTACCGATGGCGACACGGAGCGGCAGTATCAGTCGGGATGGTTTACGTGGCCCACTTAGCTCATCTTTGCGGAGTTCTTTCAGCTGAAATCCGGGACCGACACATCAGAATTCTACGTGAAGTCGGTCTGCCAACTTCGTACCGGTCGGACAACTGGGACGACCTGTACGCGGCCATGCGCATCGATAAGAAATCTCGGGGCGACTTATTGAGATTTGTCGTCCTTGAGGATGTGGCGAGGCCACGCCTGCTAGAAGGGCCTGACCTGTCCGCACTTTATGCAGCCTACGAACTAACGGCAAAAGGGGAGCGATATGCCTAGAGTACTTGTTCTTAATGGTCCTAACCTGAATCGTCTTGGACAACGTGAGCCAGAGGTCTATGGCAGTCAATCTTTGGCTGATATTGAATCGGCATGCATGACATATGGCCAGCAACTTGGACTGGAAGTTGATTTTCGCCAGTCAAATGACGAAGTAGATCTAATCAATTGGCTTCAAGAAGCTGCCGCAGATAATTTGCCAGTAATCATAAATCCAGCCGCCTACACACATACTTCGGTTGCCATCCGAGATGCAGCTGCCATGTTGACCAGCCCACTAATTGAAGTTCACTTGAGTAATCCGCTGGCAAGAGAGGAATTTCGACACACTTCACTGGTGTCTGGAGTTGCCACGGGCACAATAGCGGGATTTGGCGCTCAATCATATCTCCTTGGACTTCAGGCTTTGTCTACTTTGCTATGACCTCAAGAATTACCCGTGTTCAAGATGTATTGCCCGCTGACGAAGCACTGCTGGTTACTAAGCCTGCGAATGTTCGATATCTAAGTGGTTACAGTGGCTCAAATGGCATAGTTTTGTTGACTCAATCAGATGCCACATTGTTCACTGACAGTCGTTATGCGATTCAAGCAAGTTCAGAATGTTTTGACGTCAATATCGTGATTTCGTCTGACCTATTCAAGGGGGCAGCTGAACTTGCCAAGGGAAGTGACCTGCAAATAGAAGCGCGCCACCTAACAGTTGGTGCCTTTAATCGACTAAGTGATTTGCTTGCACCAAATCGGATAAAAGTTTCAGCTGTAGGCATTGAGTCTTTTCGAGTAGTAAAAGATGAAAACGAGATTGCTTTGATCGAACAGGCTTGCCAGATCGCAACGTCCGCCCTGAACCAGGTAACTTCAATTAATTTGATTGGACGCACCGAGAGAGAGATTGCTCGCTTACTTGAATTTGAGATGTTAAATTTAGGCGCTGAAGCAATCGGTTTTGAAACAATCGTAGCCTCTGGTCCAAATAGTGCTATTGCGCACCACCAGCCAACAGGTCGAGCGCTCAGTCAAGGTGACTTACTAAAAATTGATTTCGGTGCAAGAGTGTCGGGCTATCACAGCGACTGCACCAGAACATTCGTGGCTGGCAAGCCTAATCAATGGCAACAGGATCTTTATTCCTTGGTGCTATCGGCTCAAACAAATTCGAGATCAGTTCTAACAGGTGGTGTCACAGCCAGCGAGGTGGTGAAGCCTACGATGGTGGAATTCGAGAAAGCTGGGCTCTTAACTAACTTCGGTCATGGACTTGGACATGGGGTAGGGCTGGAGATACACGAGGACCCATTCTTATCGAACAAACTTGACGATACACTTGACCCAGGCACTGTATTAACCGTCGAACCCGGTCTTTACTTCCCGGACCAAGGTGGCGTTCGAATCGAGGATACTGTGGTTGTAACTAGTTATGGTTACCGAACTTTAACTGATTACTCATACGACTTAATAGAAATAGGGAAGTAACCAAGGAGACCAGCGTGGCAAGTACTAATGATTTGAAGAACGGCCTTGTGCTCAACATCGACGGTCAGCTTTGGACGGTGGTCGAATTTCAGCACGTTAAGCCTGGCAAAGGTCCGGCATTTGTTCGCACCAAATTGAAGAATGTTCTGTCGGGCAAAGTGGTGGACAAGACCTTCAACGCTGGCGTTTCTGTTGAGACCGCAAATGTGGACAAGCGAAACATGCAGTACTTGTACCGAGATGGCACCGATTGGGTGTTTATGGATTTGGAATCATACGACCAATATCCAGTTTCTGATGTCACAGTCGCAGACGCAGCAAAATACCTGCTCGAGAACCAAGAAGCCGTAGTGGCTATACATGAGGGTGTGCCGCTGTATGTCGAACTTCCTGCCAGTGTGGAATTGATGGTGGTGTACACCGAACCAGGTTTGCAGGGTGATCGATCCAGTGCCGGGACAAAACCGGCAACACTTGAGACAGGTGCAGAAATTAAAGTTCCCCTATTTCTGGAATCAGACACCAAGGTAAAAGTGGATACCCGAGACGGTTCCTACCTTGGACGTGTCAATTAAGTGCGAACCAGAAGTAAGGCGCGCTCAAGAGCGATTGAAGCGCTATTTGAAAGCGAGCAACGCTCGGTATCCGCGCAATCTGTCCTTGAGCGCAATCCTGAAGTAAACGAGTACGCCACTGAGCTTGTAGACCTGGTCACGGCAAATTTGGGCCGAATAGATGAATTAATCTCAACACACCTAACGGAACGTACGATAAACCGGATGCCTGCACTTGACCGGGCTATAGCTCGTGTTGCGGTTGCTGAATTGTCCTGGAAACAAGATTTGGACACGGGTGTGATTGTCGCAGAGGCTATGGAGATTGCTGAAAGTTTAAGCACCGAACAGTCAGCGAAATTTCTGAATGGATTGTTGGGTCAAATTGCCCTAACCAGATCAAATATTTCGAGCTTGTAGTGCCCTGGGTGGGATTCGAACCCACACTGAACGGTGTTTGAGACCGCGCTCTCTACCAGTTGGAGTACCAGGGCGTGACTTCTAGGTTATCGTGCTGAAGGGGTGTTGTGCACATAGGCTAGGTCTATGACTAGAACTCGGGTAGTCGTTGCAGATGACGAAGCAATAATTCGCATGGACCTCGTGGAGTTGCTCGAACACGCTGGCTACGAAGTTGTAGGTCAGGCCAGTGACGGAAAGGCCGCCCTACAGGCGATAAAAGAGTTAGCACCTGATGTCGCCGTCCTAGATGTCAAAATGCCGCTTCTTGACGGCATTGAAGTTGCTCATAACATTCGTGAGCACATTCCAGTCGTTCTTGTCACTGCCTTTGGTCAGGCCGATGTCATCGCACAGGCAGGTAGTGCAGGTGTTATGGGCTATGTCATGAAGCCATTCACCGAAGCAGATGTAGTCGCAGCAATCGAGATTGCCATTAGTCGATTTGCGGATCTAAAATCACTTGGCGCTCAGCGCGATAGTCTTGCTGAGTCTCTCGAGACGAGAAAGATACTAGATCGGGCAAAGGGCCTTCTGCAATCAAAGCTCTCATTAGATGAGCAGCAAGCTTTCCGCTGGCTACAGAAGGCTGCTATGGACAAACGACTCTCGGTTAGGGCAGTTGCCGAATCGGTAATTGCTGAATTGGGTCAATAGTTGAGAATGAAAAGTGGAAACTTTAATGTTCCCAATAGCCTGAGTGTGTTGCGGCTAATTGGAGTACCTTATTTCTATTGGCTGATAGTTTTTCGCCAAAACTACGGACTTGCAATCGTTGTGTTGTTCGCCAGCGGTGCGACTGACTGGCTAGATGGCTATGCGGCTAGGAGATTAAATCAGCGCACTAGAATCGGCGAATTACTCGACCCGCTTGTTGATCGACTTTATGTAACTGCAGCCATCGTTGCGCTTGTGGTTAACAAGGAGCTGTCGATCTTCTTGCTTCTGGCGTTCTTAGGTCGCGATTTTTTTATGACAATCCTGCTTGCACTGCTCAAGAGGAGGGGTTACTCAGGATTTCCCGTACATTTTGTCGGAAAAGCGGCAACGATGAATTTACTGTGGGCTTTTCCATTGGTCTTACTTGGAACATTCGACAGCAAACTGGGTGAAATCTCGCATTATGTTGCCACGGCTTTTCTAATTTGGGGGTTAGCCTTGTATTGGTACGGCGCCTTCCTTTATGCCGTTCAATACCGAGGTTTAGTTACAGTTAAGGATCATCTTGAGTAGTAACCCGTCACTCGATGCTCTGTTAGCCGACGCAGTCGCTTCAGATTATCAAGCGCTCAACGCTGATAGACATACTTCCAGAACCATAAAAGCACTGGCCGCTCTTTGTGCTACTGGACTGGCACTAACCTTCGTCGCTGCGGTCATTGAGAAGCGAACCCATAGTGATGTAGTAACTGCCACTCGTGAGGCGCTGATAGAGCGTATTCAGGCAGCTGACAAACGAGTCGCGACGGCCCAGCGTCAAGTAATTCAGTCCAACGCGGATCTAGCAGCCGCCGAAAGCGCGCACCTAGCGGGAACATCTCTGGGGGAACAAGCACAAAAACGTTTAGAGATACTTCGTCGAGCAACCGGCTTCACACCGTTAACTGGTCCTGGACTACAAGTGACTTTGAGCGATGCGCCAACAGACCTCTCAGTTCCAGCAGGAGTAGCAGAACCTGGCAGAGTTTTAGACGGTGATGTGCAGGCTGTAGTAAACGGTTTGTGGGCAGCTGGAGCTAAGGGGATTGCGGTAAACGGCCAGCGACTGACAGCATCGTCGGCAATCCGAAATGCGGGGGAGGCAATATTGGTGGACTATCGCCCACTATCACCGCCTTATCGCATCGTTGCGATAAGTGATTCAGCGGACGCCACAGCAGGCAATTTCCGAGATGGTGTCGCTGGACTCTTGCTTGAAGAGTTAGCCAGCAAGTACGGCGTACTCTGGAACATAGCAACCATTGGCGAGGCGACCATTCCGGCCGCTACCAGCACTGTCTACCTAGGAGGCAACTAATGATCCCGGCTCTCGGTCTGATTGTGGGCATAATTTTGGGTCTAGTTCTACGGCCGACAGTTCCACTTTGGTTCCAACCTTATTTGCCGATTGCGGTAGTAGCGGCACTTGATGCAGTCTTCGGCGCACTTCGGTCGGTTCTTGATGGCATTTTCAACGACCGAATTTTTGTTATCTCATTTCTCTCCAATGTGGTAGTGGCAGCAGTCATCGTATTTCTCGGTGACCAGCTTGGAGTAGGTTCGCAGATGTCAACGGGTGTCGTAGTGGTTTTGTCTATGCGCATCTTTGCTAACGTCGCCGCTATTCGTCGACATCTGCTAAAGGCTTAGCATGGCAGCGCATCCAAAACATCGACCCGCTCGAACCGGTCGCATAGCCCGACTACGGTTACGCCGCTCACTTGCGCCACAACTAAATCAGACGCAAATTTTGATTACTACTATTTTTGTATTACTTGGCTTTGCCACTACTGCGGCGATCAGCGGCTCAACTGCAAGCTCAGTTCTAGCCAACGCTCGACAGACTGATCTCGTAGCTGTACTAGACGACCTTTCCGGCCGTGAAGCTCGACTTCAGGCTGAAGTGTCTCGACTCGAAAGTGCCAGGCAAACTCTGCTTGGCGGTAGCGAATATCAAGCGATTACTGAGGCGAAGCGCCGAGCAGCAGCATTAGCCCAATTGGCCGGCACGCAGAAAATTGTTGCCGCTGGCATCACAGTGACGATTTCGCGTAATCTGACTGCCACAACGCTGTTAGACGCTATTCAAGAGTTACGAGATGCAGGTGCAACTGCAATTCAAATAGCAGATGCGCAAGAATCGGTACGGGTGGTGGCAAACACCTGGTTTGCTGACACGGAAACAGGTGTCTCTGTGTCCGGCACCGAATTGAGATTACCGCTGGTAATTAGTGTGATTGGCGATAGCTCAGTACTTAGCCCGGCGCTTAGAATTCCCGGCGGGCTCGTGGCTAGAGTTGAGGACGGTGCCGGTCGAGTCGTTATCGCCGAGCAACCAGATGTGGAAATCACGGCTACGGTACCGCTGCAGACCCCTTAATCCCACATGCCGTACGCTTAAGCCATGGCGAATATACCTAGCGATTTGAAGTACACCGCGGAACACGAATGGGTTCAGGTACTAGATGCAACTACGGTTCGATTTGGTATCACCGATTATGCGCAAGATGCACTTGGTGACATAGTTTTTGTGAGTTTGCCGTCGGTCGGACAGAACGTTACAGCTGGAGCACATTGTGGGGAAGTAGAATCCACTAAAAGCGTGAGCGATATATTTGCTCCAGTTTCTGGCAAGGTAGCGGCCCGAAATGACGCAGTGGAGACCGCGCCCGAAGTGATTAACTCGGATCCTTATGCGTCTGGGTGGCTAGCCGACATAATTGTCGAAAATGCTGAAGTTGCTGTCGCAGAGCTGTTAGACGCGGTAGCGTATCAACAAATCACAGGTTGATATTGGAAGGCCAAAATGACCAGTTGTTCGATGTGTGAGCATGAGAACGAGCCGGGTGCCCGTTTTTGTTCATCTTGCGGCGCCGCCATGCCAACAACCACGCAAACAACAGGCATTTACGACATCGCTAATGTAGTTGAAACCACCGAAGTACCGATCGTCAATCCAGTGCACTTCGCTGAGTTGGCCGGTAGCAACGCAGTGCTGGTGGTGACTCGGGGAAGTTTAGAAGGTGTTCGCTTCACCTTGACGGCAACTAATCCTGAGTCAGTAACAATCGGCCGCTCACCAGAGAGTTCCATCTTTTTGGACGACGTAACCGTTTCCCGC
Organism: Actinomycetota bacterium; assembly: GCA_009923495.1. Taxonomy (NCBI): domain Bacteria; kingdom Bacillati; phylum Actinomycetota; species Actinomycetota bacterium. Next base: position 85,868 of record RFTJ01000002.1, on the reverse strand, counting down.
CAGCATGCTACTTTAACTTTCACGACTCAGGGCTGGGTTCTAACTGACTCTGGCAGCCTCAACGGAACTTACGTCAATCGACGGCTGGTCAACTCAGTGGTGCTAGCAAATAATGACGATGTGCAAATAGGTAAGTATCGCCTAGTTTTCATTGCAAACCAGAGTCAGGCCTAATTCACATGGCACAAGAGTTTCCGCGCACTGCATCTGGTCATGCACTATTTACAATCGGTGAGGTAATTAACCGAATTTCCGAAGAGTTTCCCGAAATAACTATTTCGAAAATCAGGTTCCTGGAAACCCATGAGCTGATAACGCCAACTCGCACTGCAAGTGGGTACCGCAAGTTCAGTCTTATTGATGTTGAGAGACTTCGCTACATTCTGCGCATGCAACGGGATCATTTCCTTCCCTTGAAGGTCATTAAGAACCACATCGAAGCCATGGATCGAGGGCTTGAACCACCAGCCGTTGGAGATGTCACGCCCAAACCTCCTCGTGCGCTGGTTAGTACCGACAGCTTGGTTGAGTCTGCCAATGTTAAGGCGGTTCGACTTACTCGTGAAGAGTTATTGGAAAATTCTGGGCAAGCTGAGGACCTGGTTAAGGATCTGCTAACTTTCAGTCTTATCAGACCAGATGAGCAAGGACTATTTAGTGGCAGAGATTTGACGATTGTCGAAACGGCTGGCTTGCTAGCAGGATTTGGTTTAGAGCCAAGACACCTGAAAACTGTGAAGTCTTCAGCCGGTAGAGAAATTGATTTGTTCGCTCCGCTGATAACTGCTGCGCGTTCCGGTAGAAATGGTGCCTCAAATGCAGAGGTTGCTGAACTGGCACTACAAATTTCAAACGCACTTTTGCGCCTGCACGAACTAGTGCTCCGACAAATTTTGGACGAACAACTTTAACTTCTGGCATAAACTAGCCATATGGTTCAGGTAGAAGTTGTCGGCGTTCGGATCGAGTTCCCATCTAACCAGCCAGTATTGATTTTGCGCGAGATTGATAGCCCTAGATTTCTGCCACTGTGGATCGGGATGCCCGAAGCTAGTGCAATCTCAATGGCCCTTGATGGAGTTGCGGTAAGCAGGCCGATGACGCACGATTTATTACTCAATGTAATCACCGATTTTTCTGAAAAACTGGTAAGCGTTGAGGTGACCGAACTTCAAGACGGTGTGTTTTATGCCGTCCTGCAGTTCAGCACCCATGACGCAGTAAGTGCTCGACCATCTGATGCAGTGGCTTTGGCAATTAGAGCCGATGTGCCGATTTATGTCAGTGATGACGTAATGGCCACGGCTGGACAATTCGTTTCTGAGCAGGAGCAGGAATCCGACACCGACACAGAGTTGGAGCAATTTCGCGAGTTTCTGGACCAGATCAAGCCAGAAGACTTTTCTTAGCCAAAATACGGTTTTTTTAGGTCTAACAAACCCTGAAGTAGAGATTTAGGCTTGACGGTCGGCGTGTCGTGGTCAAGTTAATTGACCTCAACCTGAGATGCACATATCGTGAGTATCCGAAGGTTTCCCCGTGGACTAGGTCCACCTTCACCGAGGAGATAGTCAATGACCGAATTTGAGGGTACTGCACCCGAATCGATCGCTGATGAAGTAGCAAGAGCCCAGGCGCAAATTGTTGCCGAAGAGCAGGGTTTATTCGCTGACCAAACTCCAATTTCAGAGCTTTCGCAATTGGGTTTCCGTGGTCCGGTAGCCGCCGGGGTAGTCGGGATTACGTATCGGCAGCTTGACTACTGGGCTCGCACGGGTCTGGTTGAACCTACAGTTAGGCCAGCCACGGGTTCAGGTACTTCAAGACTCTACGGTTTTCGCGACATCTTGGAACTCAAAGTGGTCAAGCGCCTGCTTGACGCCGGCGTATCACTGCAGCAGATCCGGACCGCCATTGAATACTTGAGAACTCGCGGAATAGGAGATCTCACCCAAATTACTCTTATGAGTGATGGAGTCAGCGTCTATGCCTGTATGTCCGCAGACGAAATTATTGACCTCTTGGCACATGGGCAGGCGGTTTTTGGGATTGCGATAGGCGGTGTCTGGCGTGAAGTCGCCGGAAGCTTAAGTCATCTACCGAGCGAGCGAACTGTCCTGGAAGCACCAATGTCTAACGCAACCGACGAGCTATCTCTGCGTCGTAAGGCACGCGAAGGAGCCTAACACGCTGCACCATGCGTCCTGCGGTAGAATAGAGTTGCTTACGAACCTGCAAGGGAGAGTTTGCGCTTAGCGCAACGCCGACGGGGCAAATGTCCTCATAACCTCTCAGGCAAAGGGACCTTGCGGGATCAGCAACTCTGAAGCAGCACGGCAACAGAGGGGGAGATGCGCAAACGCATCCGTCTTTGTTGTGGAGTAAAAGTGGCTGACCTTATTTCAGTACAAAAATCAGATGAAATTTTCGCTGATCGACATATCGGTCCCGATGGACATCAGCTGACACACATGCTAGACAAGCTTGGTTATGCAAATTTAGAGGAACTAATTGCAGTTGCTGTACCCCAAGGTATTGCACTAACTGAGGAACTAGAAATTCCAGCTGGGCGATCGGAACCAGAAGTGTTAGCCGAATTGCGCGATCTCGCTGGCAAAAATATCGTGTTAACGCCAATGATCGGGCTTGGCTACTACGGAACACATACTCCAGGTGTTATCGCGCGAAACATATTCGAAAATCCAGCCTGGTACACCGCTTACACACCTTATCAACCAGAAATTTCCCAGGGACGCCTTGAGGCCTTACTCAATTTTCAGACAATGGTTACCGATTTAACGGGCTTGGACATCGCAAGTGCGTCACTTTTAGACGAATCAACGGCAGCCGCAGAAGCGATGACTTTGATTCGCCGAATGAGCAAATCACAGTCAAACATTTTCCTTGTTGATGCGGACACGCATCCACAAACTCTTGCAGTGTTGCAAACTAGAGCCGAGCCACTAGGGATAGACATTCATCTAATTGATGTGAGCACCTGTAGCGATGAAATTGAGGAGTGCTTCGGATTATTGGTAAGTTTCCCAGCAAGCAGTGGTAGCGTTCGCGACCTTCGAGTTTTAGTTACCACCGCCCATGCTGCTGGCGCTCTTGTAGTTGCAGTAACCGATCTGCTCGCTCTTACACTGCTAACGCCACCGGGAGAGTGGGGAGCGGACATCGCTGTTGGTTCCACACAGCGCTTTGGTGTCCCAATCGGCTTCGGTGGTCCACACGCTGGCTTTATGGCTGTGCGAAGTGGCCTAGAGCGCTCACTGCCTGGACGCTTGGTCGGAGTTACTAAAGATGCAGCAGGTAACTTGGCCTACCGTCTTGCTTTACAAACTCGGGAACAGCACATCCGACGTGATAAGGCAACAAGCAATATCTGCACAGCCCAGGTACTCTTAGCGGTTCTTGCCTCCATGTATGCGGTCTATCACGGCCCGAATGGATTAACTCGAATAGCCCGCAGAACAAATCAGCTGGCAAGTTCATTTGCTGGTGGTCTTCGTGACTGTGGAGTAGCAACTTCAAGTGACTTTTTTGACACGGTACAAGTAACACTGGCTGGCAAGGCCAACGCAATTGTCGCAGCGGCCCGCAACGCTGGAATTGCAGTACATGAAATTTCTGCAGATGTTGTCAGTATTAGTTTTGATGAGACCTCCACTAAACAAACGGTAATGACCCTCTGGCAAGCGATAGCGAGTGTCAGTGGGGAAGTGGTTGCCCCAGAATTTGGGATAGAGTTCGAAACCTTGCCCTCACATTTACTTCGAGGGAGCAGTTTCTTGACTCATGAAGTATTCAATTCCCATCACAGTGAAACAGACATGCTGCGCTACATCAGAAGACTGAGCGACAAGGACATTGCGCTAGATCGCTCAATGATTCCGCTTGGTTCATGCACTATGAAGTTGAACGCAACCACCGAGATGGCCGCTGTTACTTGGCCTGAGTTTGGCGGGATTCATCCCTTCGCACCACTAGATACTGTGCAGGGTTATTTAGCCATGATTCGCCAGCTCGAAACCTGGCTAGCCGAGATTACGGGCTACGACAGCGTTAATCTCCAACCAAACGCTGGCTCTCAGGGGGAGTTTGCTGGCCTGCTGGCCATTAGGGCGTATCACAAGGCGCAAGGACAAGCACAGCGCGATGTCTGTCTGATTCCAAGCAGTGCCCACGGTACGAACGCAGCCTCTGCGGTCATGGCAGGCATGCGGGTGGTCGTTGTTGCCTGTGACGAGCAAGGCAATGTAGACATAGCAGATCTCAAATCCAAAATTGAGCAGAATGCACAGACTCTTTCCGCTTTAATGATTACTTACCCGTCGACGCATGGCGTCTACGAGTCTGCGGTCCAAGAAATTTGCGAGCTCATTCATAATGCAGGCGGTCAGGTCTATGTGGATGGCGCAAACCTTAATGCGTTAGTGGGGCTAGCCAAACCCGGTAAATTTGGCGCTGATGTTTCGCACTTAAATCTGCACAAAACTTTCGCGATTCCACACGGTGGCGGGGGACCTGGGGTTGGCCCAGTGGCAGTAAAAGAGCACCTGGCACCTTATTTGCCATCGCATCCAATTCGCCCCGAGGCGGGCCCCCTAGGGCAGGGTTACACAGACGGCGGGGTAGGACCGGTCAGTGCTGCTCCTTGGGGCAGCGCCAGCATCTTGCCCATAGCCTGGGCCTACATCCGCTTAATGGGTGCTCAAGGTCTCAAAGACGCTACATCGGTGGCCGTGGTTAGTGCGAACTATCTAGCTGCCGAGCTTTCGGCGGACTACCCAGTGCTGTATCGCGGAAACCAGGGGCTAGTTGCTCATGAGTGCATCCTAGATTTGCGTGACATCACCAAGGAAAGCGGGATCACCGTTGATGATGTTGCTAAGCGCCTAATGGACTATGGATTCCATGCGCCAACTATGTCATTTCCAGTGCCAGGCACTTTGATGATTGAACCGACAGAAAGTGAATCGCTTGCAGAATTAGATCGATTCATTTTCGCCATGCGAAGTATTCGAGCGGAGATCCGAGAAGTACAAAGTGGAGCCTGGCAGGGCCAAGACAACCCTTTGGTAAATGCCCCACATACCGCTGAGTTTGTTCTGGGTAACTGGACTGATGTCTACCAGCGCACGGTTGGTGCGTATCCAGCGGGAAACATCGGAAATAAATATTGGCCGCCAGTTCGACGAATTGATGGCGCTTACGGTGACCGCAACCTGGTTTGCTCTTGTCCAAGCCCTGAGGCCTTTCAAGTCGATTAGCTAGCGCGGGGTAGCGCCCGGGAATCGGTGTAAATGAGTGCGTCGCACGTCAATTCCATCAGTACTGGCAAGATTTTGTTAGATTGACATAATGTATCTTATCGGCTAATTAGTGTGCGCCCCTGAGACTTCAATCACGGAGTTTAGTCTGGCTTTGCGCCTATTGGTAACACTCAGAATTCTCCCGGTAACTGAGTTTTTCAGACGATGTTGGCGGGGTAACACTACTTAGAAAAAGCTTGGCTGAACTTTTTGTTTGAGTGTATTTACGTTGGGTAGACAAGCGATAACAGATTGCTCGAATCAAATACGGGAGGTCATCATGATGGACGAATCAATGCGTGGCAGTTCAATGAGTCACGTTAGTTATGAAGTAGACCGTGGCGATCATGTAGCCGTACAGCTCGTGACCTACACCTGCATCGACGGGCACAAATCTACCCTGCCGTTTGCCGCGGATGCCGAAGAAATTCCAGTCACTTGGGACTGTGCGTGCGGTCTCGTGGCGGTTCTTCCTGGGGCGAGCATTCCAGAGCCTGAGCCGATTCGCGCCCGCAGGTCGCATTATGAAATCGTACGAGAGCGCCGCACCGAGAATGATTTGGCGCAAATCTTCTTGCTAAAGCTGCACCAGATGCACGACTTTGACCAGTTGCGTAGCGCCTAATCGCGAAAAATTCGCAAAATTTTGTCCAGGCGTTTTGTCAAACCCCATACCGTAACCCGGCGTAGTGCCTCTTTGACAATTCGGGAGTCCATCTTGCTTTCGCCGAATTCGCGTTCGACGAAAGTGATTGGGACTTCAACAACGCGCAGGTGGTTTTGTATCGCACGCCAAGCTAAATCAACTTGGAAGCAATATCCCTGACTCTGAACTGTTTGAACATTCATCGCATCAAGTGCGGACATTCGATACGCTCGGAAACCGCCGGTTGCATCGTGCAGGGGAATGTTGAGAAGTAGTCTGGTGTAAATGTTTCCACCCCGAGACAAAATCTTTCTACTTAGCGGCCAATTCACCACTTCCCCACCACTAACCCAGCGTGAGCCAAGCACCACATCTGCGTTAACTAATGCATTAAGCAATTTTGGTAAATCAGCGGTGCGGTGCGAGCCGTCTGCATCCATTTCGACTACCACTTGAAAACTGTTTGCTTTTGCCCACGCAAAACCGGCCAAATAGGCAGCACCGAGTCCATTCTTTTGGGTTCGATGCAGTACTTGAATGTTGGCGTCAGTATTGGCCATTTGATCGGCTAATTCGCCAGTGCCGTCGGGCGAATTGTCATCAACGATCAGTAAGTGCACTGCAGGGACCTGCTCACGTAATCCGGTAACTATCAGGGGCAGGCTTTCAATCTCATTAAAGGTAGGGATGATTACCAGAATCTTACCTAGTTCAAGGTGCGCAGGATTTTCCACTAGACAACCCTATCTGCGCTATCTTTTCGACTTGCCGCTCCCCTTCTTCGTTGGACAAACTGAGAAATTCTCTCTAAATAGCAAAGTCCCGCAAGAACAACCAAAATAAGTCCCAGACGCAACGGGTTTCGATCGGCAAAGGTTTTACCGTTCACCAGGTCTACCTCAGAGACAATTGCTGCCCCCTCATTGTGGCCGATTCGGCTCACAATTTGACCGTTTGAAGCGATTACTCCTGACGTTCCCGTTGTGGTGGCAATGACCATACTGCGTTGGTGGGCCAACGAGCTAAAACGCGAAATTTGAAATTGTTGCGCCGGCTGGTTGGTCGCAACGTAAGTTGCATTATTTGAAAGAGTCACGAGAAGCTCAGCGCCACCTTGGACTAATTGCTGAAGATGGTCTTGATCGGCGACTTCAAAACAAATAGCTAAGCCTATTTTGTGTCCACCAACCTCCACTATTGAGCCACCTGATCCTGCAGCAAAATCTGCGGGAATTTGATCGAAACGAGAAATTCGACTGGCCAGAAGATTACGCAGGGGTAAGTATTCACCAAATGGAACTAGATGCTTTTTGGCATATGAGGCAGTGGGTCCAAGCTTAGGTTGCCAAAGAACCGCCAGATTTCTTGGAGCTTCATCTGCTCTCTGCAGCACCACTCCGATGATAAAGGGTTTATTGACCACATCTACCGCATTTTGAATCTGGAATGCAGCACTATCCTGAAACGAAGTGAGATTAACTGAATTTTCTGGCCAAAGCACAAAATCCGCCTCGCGTAAGGTCTCCTTGTGTGCGACAGTTTGCGCTATTTGCCTTCGTAACACTTCGGCCGGGCGTAAATATTCGGAGACTTCAGAACCAACTACGCCGCTCTGAACTATCCCTACCTTTAGCGAATCACCCACTGGCGGGCTAGGCAGCACAACTGCTAATAGGTATGCCACCAGCATTAGAACCAATTTGCGTAGTGTCTGTTGCTTCCAGAGCTCGGCCAAGTTTGTAGCAACTAATACCGAAACGATCGCGACCAGCGTACTACCGCCAATCTTTGCGTACTGTGCAAGCCAGCTCGAACTAGCGGGATAGCTAAGTAGACCCCAACTGAAGCCACCCCAGGGAAAATTGCTCCGCAGCAGTTCAATGGCTGCCCAAATAATTGCGAATTCGATTTTTCCACGGGTGCTGTTTGCTTCAACTGGCGTTAAGGCCAGGAATATGAAGAAGCTTAAACAAAGCAAAACCAAGAGTGCATGCGCATCGGTGCCTAAAACTGCTATCCAACGAAGCAAAGGAACGAAGAATCCAAGTCCAAAACTGAGCACTATCCAGAATCTGGCTTTGAGCGGCTGATCTATCAATAACCGATATAGCCACGCAAGGGAAAATAGAACTAGGACCCAGCTTGACCAGATAAAGGAAGAATAGAGAATTACACCAGCAAAAATAGATTTGAACACCGTGCGAAAATTAAACATGCGTAGCTCGGTCATAAATCACCCGACCTGCACGAACCGTGAGTAAACACTCAGGGTTACCTTCACTTAAATCTGGCAGGGCAGGTAAACCAGATCGCGGATCAGTTGACCAACTCTGGGTAACAGTAGCCGCTTGCCCACTGTTGTAGTTTTCTACCTGCCAAATCGCCAGATCGGCCCGGTGTCCTACCTGGATAACACCAGCAGCGTCATTTCGCGCGGCTCGATGCCCTCCCCTAGTGGCGGCATTAAACGCTGCGCGATCAGAAATCTGCGATTCGACCTGATTATGGGTAGTTGCTGCCCGAATCCAATCCCAAGGACTGCTTTGGGTCACCGGCGAATCAGAACCGAAGGCTAGTGCCATCCCCGCTTCTATCATTTTGTGGAATGGGTGCGTTTGGGCTAAACGAGCAGATCCAAGCCGACTCTCATACATGCCCGCTTTAGTGCCCCAGTAGGCGTCGAATGACGGCTGAACACTAGCCACCACTCCGAGTCCAGCGAATAGCTCTAGCGCTTCGCAGGTTGGCATCGATAAATGTTCAATCCGATGGCGACAGGCCCGAACCTGTGCTGGTGTAACTTCGGTGAGTGCTTGCAGAAACCCCTCGTGCACCTTTTCACAGGCTAAATCGCCGATAGCATGAAAGCCCGCCTGAACTCCTCGCCGGGTTGCCCGAACAATTTGTGCTGCAATTTCTGGTACTGACAACTGTGCAAAGCCACGAGTATCCGGTTGATCGGAATAACTTTCGGTTAGCAGTGCAGTCCTTGAACCCAGTGACCCATCTACACTGAAATCGCCAGCCACCCCGAAAGCACCTAGTGCCAGTGCTTCGTCGATGTCTGCAGACGCCCAATACGGTACGACGCCAGGAAGGTCGTTCGATTTGGCAACTGACAGAACTGAAAGGAAGTCTGCTTTTGAACTAACAGTGGGCCCAGCGTTCTCGTGAACGCTCACAACCCCGAAACTAGCAGCCTTTTTTAACGCAGCCGTGATGCTTTGTGTGTAGAAATCTGAATCGAAACCGCTCGAATACTCTTCCCAATATTTTTGCCGCACTTGCCCGGAGAGCACTTTCGGACCAGAACTATCTTCCATTTGGTTGACTACTGCAGAGTGCCCGTCTATTCGGGCCAGATAGAAGGATTTAACTCGAAGCGCCTGCGGCAGCGCGTCAAGAAACTGGGAGAAATCATCAGGCCATCCCGACTCGTCCCACCCGAATAGAAAATTTCGATTGCTGTTTGAAGCCGACAGATATTTCGCAGTGCGTAGCGCAAGGTCTGACCAACTTGTTGCTGCAGATAGGTCAGCGCCAAGTAAGCGCAGGCCTGTGGCACTCAGGTGTACATGAGCATCGACAAAACCCGGACCGATAAATGCGTCGGGGTGTTCCACATAGTTGTCTACCTCAACCTTGAAAGTTTGAGCGGTGAACTTGTCGCCAACCCAAACAATTTGTTCCTCTTCAAAAAGTACTGCTTGAGCGCCTACGACTCCAGGCGCATAGACACTGCGCCCAACAATCAATGTGGAACTCATAATTACAAAATGGCTAAGTCGTGTGAAGTGTTGTTGAAATTAACTAACCCAGTCTCAGTCAATGCAACAATGTCTTCGATTCTGGCTCCATACTTGCCAGGAATATAGAAACCTGGCTCAATTGAGAAAACATTTCCGGCAACCAGTGGTTTCTGATTACTTGCGACTATGTACGGCTCCTCGTGAGTGTCTAAGCCCAGGCCATGACCGGTTCGGTGTACAAAGTATTCGCCCAGTCCGCCTTCAGTAAGAATATCTCTTGCTATTGCGTCCGCTGCAGCGCCGGTCATACCCGCACTTATCCCATCAACTGCTGCGCTTTGTGCCTCCTGCAGAATCTTGTAACTAGCAAAATATTGCGCACTTGGTGTCCCCACGGCGTACATACGCGTTGAATCGCTGCAATAGCCACTGGGCATCGTTCCACCTATGTCGACAACTACTGGGTCTCCTGGTTCAATAATGCGGTCAGAAGATTCATGGTGTGGGCTTGCTCCGTTTGGTCCACTGGCCACAATAACAAAATCAACGCGTTCATGGCCCGAGCTGACAATGGCGTCCGCGATGTCCCGCGCAACGTCACGTTCACTTCTGCCCGCCCGTAGCCAGTTACCCATTTGATCGTGAACTGCGTCGATGGCCAAGCCTGCTTTTGCTATGGCCGACAGCTCGGCATCTTCCTTTACCTCACGCAGTTGGCTCAGCAATGATCCAGCCGCAACTGTCGTAGCCGAAAGAGCACTCTGGATAGCTAATGCCTTTTGTGCCCACATCGTGTCAGCAACTGCCACTCGAGAAACTGAGCCCGTGAGTTTAGCCAGCATTGCGATCGGATCGTCTGTCTCATCCCATGCGACTAATTCAATGTCGAATTGTGCTAAATCGTGAACTTGAGCCGCTGGCAGTTCTAAGCGCGGTACAAGGAGTTTGGTTGTTTGGCCAGATGAAACTATTAAACAGGTTAGTCGCTCTAGCGGTAGCGCCTGATAGCCCGTTAAGTACCGCAGGTCAGAACTCGGAGTTATGAAAACTGCGTCGAGGTCATCACTTTCCATGGCCTGCTTCAGGCGTGATATCCGTTTGTCATAAGCCAAAGAAATCATGAGTCAACGCTATCCAATTTCGGCAGATTAAGTGCGACCAAAAAGGCATTTACTTGCCGAGAAACGCCCCAGTCCCTAGCCAACTCGGCAAGGGAGCTGCTGTCCTTAATTCTGCTAACGGGCACAAGTTTGCGCGTTACCCTTGCGTCAGTACGAACTTGAACGACCTTCAACATATTGGGCAATTCGTCAATCTGCGTCAAGAGTTTTGTCCGATGACTTTTACTGATGCCACTAGAGACTTCATTGACCGCTGCCATCAATCCAGGGATCGAGTCGTGCGCAGCTATTAGAGCTGCTGCGCCCTTTTCGCCTATCCCTCGTACCCCCGGCAGTCCATCAGAAGAGTCCCCTCGCAATGCGGCAAAAGCCGAGTATTGACTTCCTGTAACACCGTAGGTTTGCAAAAGATACGAATCGTCCACAAAGACCAGGTTTCGAATACCTTTGGTGATGGAAATCACGCGATGCTTTGATTCATCATTCACCAATTGAAATAGATCACGATCTCCTGTCACAATGTCGGCCTCATGTTTATGCTGCGCAACTAGTGAGCCGAGTATGTCGTCAGCCTCAAATCCATCTTCTCCGAGTCGTGGCACGCCCACAGCGTCAAGAATTGCGGCGATGGCATCGATCTGAGCAGACAACTGATCGGGAACATCTTCTTCGCCCTCACCTAACCGAGCGTCAGGTTCAAGGCGATGTGTCTTGTAACTGGGTATCAAATCAACTCGCCACTGTGGTCGCCAATCTAAATCCCAGGCAAAGACCACATGATCTGCTGGAAACTGAGAAATCAAAGTGCTTGTCATTTCTAGAAAGCCACGGACAGCACCTGACGGTGTTCCATCCGGTGCTCGCACAGAGTCTGGTACGGCAAAGAACGCGCGATAGTAAAGCGTTGCACTATCGAAATAGAGACCTTTCACCACGTGACTATTCCCCGCTCTAAATTTCTTGCGCTATTGCGAGCTAGCTCGCTTAGCTCTCGATCAGTACTCGTTACGGCAATCTGCTTTAACAGGTCGATGACTTGCTTGGTCCACCTAACGAAATCCCCTGGCGCCAATGACTGATTTCTGAGAACTCTGGCTATGTCTTGTCCGCGAGCCCACTTCAAAGTTGGCCAGATAAAGCCAAAATCTAACTCAGCGAGATAGTCAATCCGATTCTGCGATTCAACGTCTTTCAGCTCGCCCCAAAGTTGCTGCATTCCTATGAGAACGTCGCCAAGTTGTCCTTCGGGAATAGTAATCGGGTTCTCTTCATCTCGTCTGGCATCAAAAACCAAGGCACTTACTGCACTGGCTAATGTTTCGACTGTCAGTCCAGACCAAGCCTGCTGTTCGATGCACTCGGCGACCAGCAAGTCTCGATCTGAGTAAATTCCGCGCAACACCTGGCCGCGTTCAGTAATTTCGTGTCCATCTGTTATTTCCAATAGGTAGCCTAGTTCGGTCAAAACAGAGCAAACCTGGTCAAACTCTCGAGCGATGGAACTTGTCCGAGCGGCTACCCGCTCTTCCAATTTGCGAATGGATTTTTGCGTTTCTCTATTTCTTTCGTACCAGCGGACATGTTCTTCGCGATCCGTGCACCCATGGCATGGATGACTTCGAATTGCCTTACGAAGACGATCAATCTCGACGCTAGTCTGGACAGTCGACTGTTTCCACTGGTGCTCTGGTTTGCTGTGTTTAGCTTGCCGAATTAATTGTTCCGACAACCAATTTCTGCTTTTAACGGAACGTGAATCAAAACTTGGCGGAATCCTGATTACCCCAATTAATTGCGGTAGTTCGTCGAAGTCAAAAATACCGATGCGTTTTACTTGCTTATTTAGTGACATAACTCTTGGTCGAGGATCTTGCGCATCCTGGGCCTCATTTAGCACTACATGAGGAACGCCATCTCGGCGTCCTACCCGCAAAACGAACACATCCCCGCGCTTCAAGTCATTTAAAAAGTTTGTATTTACAAAGCGGCGCTGCCTTACCTCATCCCGCTTTGTACCTTTTTCAAGATCAGAGAGTTTTGAGCGCAATTGCATGTAATCCCGCATGTCACCTAAATGACACTCGGCTGAATCCAAATATTCTGCGCTTGCCTGCTGAGTTCTTCGTAACTCTGTTGCGATTCCCACCACCGCTCGATCTGCCTGAAATTGAGCAAATGAGGACTCAAGTAGTTCTCGGGCCTTCACGGTACCGTATTTGCCAATAAGATTTACCGCCATATTGTAGGACGGCCGGAAACTAGATTTGAGCGGATAAGTTCTGGTGCTTGCTAATCCAGCTAATGACTGAGGGTCCAGCTCGCTGTGCCAAATAGTAATCGCATGGCCTTCAAAATCAATTCCTCGCCGACCCGCTCGACCAGTTAACTGGGTGTACTCGCCAGCAGTAATCGGTGTGTGGCTATTGCCATTCCATTTAATCAACTTCTCCAGCACGACACTTCTAGCCGGCATATTGATGCCCAGTGCCAGTGTTTCGGTAGCAAATACCGCCTTAATTAGGCCCCGCTGAAAGAGTTCCTCTACCACCTCTTTAGAGATGGGCAGCAGGCCGGCATGGTGCGCTGCTAAACCACGCTCTAACCCCTCTACCCATGTTCGGTAATTTAAGGTTCGCAGCTCATCAACAGAAAATTTTTCAAAGCGCTTATCAACGATCGCTCGGATTTCAAGCTGCTCCTCTCTGGTTGTCAGCGACAGGCCAGAAGCCAGGCATTGATTAACCGCTTCGTCGCATGCAGCGCGAGAGAAAATGAAAGTGATACCGGGCAGTAAATCTTCTTGCGCGAGTTTTTCGATTACGGTAACCCGCGACGGGGTGTATCGACTAGAAAATCGGTTGCCGCGATTACGAGGTACCGTTCGTTCATTTCTGGCATATCTCATCAGCTCCGGATTCACTCGGGTACCTTGAGAGTCGCTGAACAACTCATAAAGAGTCCCACCAACCATCACCGATTGGTGTAGCGGAGTCGGACGCGTTTCCTCAACCACCACTTCGGTATTGCCGCGAACTGTATTGAGCCATTCACCGAACTCCTCTGCATTACTAACGGTTGCGGAAAGTGCTACAACTCGAACATGCGCTGGTAGATGGATGATAACTTCTTCCCAAACGGCTCCCCTTGATCGATCAGCTAGATAATGGACTTCATCCATCACGACATGTGATAGGGACTTCAAATCGCGTTGATTCTCATAAAGCATGTTGCGCAAAACTTCGGTGGTCATAACAACAATCTGGGCATCGCCATTAATCGAATTATCACCAGTTAGCAGACCCACCTGTTCGGATCCAAAAATTTCCACAAACTCGCTGAATTTCTGATTAGACAGCGCCTTAATCGGTGTTGTGTAGAAACATCTAGATTGGTTTGCCAAGGCCAGATAGGCAGCAAACTGTCCGACCACGGTTTTGCCCGCACTAGTTGGAGCAGCGATTAAAACTCCATTACCAGCCTGGATGGCTAAACATCCCGCTTGCTGGAAGTCGTCGAGCTGAAAACTTAACGAGTCCACAAAGCCGCCTAGCAGACTCCTTTGTAGGCTTGTTCTTGCCTTTGCAGCCGCATATCTATCGGCTGGCGAACTAGTCATCTTTACCGCTAGTTGCCCTGCGGCGATCTACCAGAATTGCAATACCTGTGGCCCCGAAACATAGAACTCCAACGGGTAGTGCCAAGATGGCCATCCCAAGTGGGTCACCATTTGGCGTTGCAATCGCCCCAAAAAAGAATGCACCAAGCACGATCCAGCGCCACCCAGACAAAAAGGTTTTTCCTGAAACAATATGGAAGAAATTTAATACAACCATCAGCAGTGGGAGTAGGAATCCGAGTCCGAAAAATAGTGTCAGGTGTAGTGAGAACGAGATGTAGTTCTCGACGTTTGTTACATTGGTCACTGCCGCTGGAGTAAAACTAAATAAGGCAGATAATGTGCCTGGTAAGGCAAAATAACCTAGCCAACATCCCGCCAGGAACATGGGTAGAGCTACTGCGGTGAAAAATAACGACCACTTCTTTTCGTTTTTGTGTAGGCCAGGTGCAACAAAACGCCAAATTTGAAAAATCCAAATTGGACTTGATGACAGCACTCCGGCGACAAGGGCGACATTTAACTGCATCACTAGACCGCTAGTAACCCCTGTTAGGGCAAGAATAGTTTCTGGGTGATCTTTATGAATCCGATCAAAAGGCTCACGAAGAACTGCAAAAATATCCTCGTATCTTGACCAAGCAAACAGCGTGCCAAGCAGAATTGCGGAAATGCTTTTTACCAGTCGAGATCGCAACTCATCTAGGTGTTCACTCAGAGTCATTTTTGCCAAATCAACAGTATTTGCCACTTTGGGACTTACTGCTCGTCAGAAGTTGAAGGACGATCCTTATCGCCAGAATCCAATTCGTTCTTAAAAATTCTGATTGACTTACCAAGATTTCGCGCCGCATCTGGCAACTTCTTAGATCCAAAAATCACGATTGCGATAAGGATGAGAATTAACCCACCTTTGCCAAATAAATCTGCCATGATGCCCCTAGTTTCGTGTCTGGTTCTATTCTAATCGCCGTTGTGAGCAAACCACTTTTCCGCTTTGCCGATTATGTCAATCCGTAGCTCATCGGGACCCAGAACTTCAATGTCGCCACCGCTAGCCAAGACCAAGCTGGCAAGCCAAGCGCTTGAATTAACCTGCACTTGCACGATTAGACGATCTTGATCTGGGCTGACATTCGTTACAGTCTCCGGCGCAAAACTCTCAAGCATCTCGGGGAGCATTCGCAATTGCGCGGTTAATGTCGGCGCAGAAATTTCGAACCGTGGTCCTTGTTCCTCGGTTTTACTGGTAGCTTCTGTGGAATATCTCGCGCTCAGAATTCGGTCTACGCGGAAAGTTCGCCAATCTTGTGCTAGTCGACAGTAAGCGCGGACATAAAGTACAGTTTCGTCAGCAAACAGCAGGATTGGCTCAATTGTGCGCTCGGTAACCTTCTGATCAATTCCCGCTCCATATGTGATTTCAACACATCGACCCTCGGCTATCGCTGACTTGAGTGAGTCGACGATTTGCATGTCTATCTCAGCTGTACCGATCTGAATAATGTCCTCTGGTGCATCAAATGCAGTCTGCAATTTAGCGAGTAGAGCAGAGACAATCTCTCGGTCAACTAGATGTGGCATAGCTTGGAGATACTTGAGCCCACCAAGTATTGCAATCGACTCTTGGACGGTGAAGCGAATCTGTTCCGTTAAACCCTGAGACTCTCGAGTTTCAATCCAAATTCCATCCTCATCGTCTTGAATTTCGACTTCGACGAACTCACCGTAGTATTCACCGATTCTTGCCTCATTCAGTAGCAGGCAATATTTACGAACCTCGGAGCTTTTCAAATTGAAAATCTTGGCGACATGCTCTAACTCAACTGGGCTGTTTGCCCGCAGAAAAGCGAGCATGCGCACGGCCACCTCAAATTTGATTGCCATTACTTATGCACCGCGATTACTGACTTTAAGATTTCTGAAACTCTATTGCGCAAATCCAATGGTGAAAGCACTACAGCCCGATCACAAACAACCGCTACTTCAGTGGCTAGTGAGTAGGCATCGTCATAATCAATTTCCAAAATGTCGAAATCATCAGACTCAATAACTGCTTTCGACCGTAATCGTAAATTTGCGCAGTTGCCCTTGGGTACCTGCAATTTCGCTGTTTGTACTGAATCCTCGGTTCGCTGAAATTCGACAAGTTGCGCTAGTGAGTCTAAATCAGGTGGAGCAATTTCGGTATTCGCTTGGGCAGTTATCAGGATGTCACCACTTATTCTGCTGAGCCGAAACAGCAAACCTTTAGCGCGTGACTCTTCGAATCCGTGCAGGTACCAATGGGTTTGATGTAGTACCAATTTCCATGGCTGAACGGTTCTCAATTTGGTTTCGCCACTATTGCGACTGAAGTATTCAAATTGAACGGTCTTGGCAGCTGCAATCGCTCGCTCTAACGTGGCTAAATGTCGTTCATCTCGGCCAATAGCGGCCAAGATTTGAGGAGTCTGCAAAAACTGGTAACTAGCTAAGGTTGCTCCGGCTGCTGCCGACTGACCGAGTTCAACATCACGCCATGCTCGGACGGCTAGAGCTATCAGCAACCGCTCGTCGCTGGTCAAGTCTAGGTCGCGAATAAAGGAACGGGATTTATCAATTCGATATGTGTCAGCAAGATCTCCTTCGCCAGGCGATTCCTCAAAGACGATAAAACTGCGTAGCTCTGCTTTATCTCGTTCGAATTTTCGCTGTGCTGACGGATCCTCGGGATCTCCGTAGCCATTGACTCGCTCAAAAATGTCTACTCTGGAAAGCGGTCTTTGGGCATTGAGAAGTACCAGCAAAAGATTGAGTTGCCTCATGGTACTTTCCGCCGCCACGAACTACCTCACTGCTAGTAAATCAATTACAAAAACTAGAGTTTTCCCAGAAAGTCGGTGACCTGCTCCAGTTGGTCCATAGGCCAAGTGTGGTGGGATGATGAGCTGTCGCCGGCCACCCACTTTCATGCCCGGAATACCCAGTTGCCACCCTTGGATTAATCCGCGCAGCGGAAATTCTATGGACTCATCACGGTCCCATGATGAGTCGAACTGTTCGCCAGAATCAAATTCGACACCCAGGTAGTGAACCTCAACAGTTTGGCCAGCAACTACTTCGGGACCCGAACCTACAGTCAGATCCTGGATCACTAACTCAGATGGCGCTTCGCCGTCAATAAAATCAATAACCGGAGGGTTTGTCATGTATCCTCCTAACTCACTGCCGTTAGATCAACCACAAAGACTAAGGTTTGACCTGCTAACTGGTGTCCCGAGCCAGCCGGACCATAAGCCAATTCGGGTGGAATGATTAGCAGCCGACGGCCTCCTACTTTCATTCCTTGAAGACCTTGGGTCCAGCCCTGGATCACCCCATTTAATGGAAATGTAGTCGGTTCACCGCGCTCCCAGGACGAGTCAAACTTTTCTTGGTTGCTCATTGAATATCCGACATAGTGCGCGGTCACAGTGGAATTGGGGCCCACCGCAGTGCCCGAACCACTGGTGACATCCTTAACAATGAGTTGCGCGACATCCTTAGCATCCGAGCCGAATGAAATCTGGGGTGCTTCTGACATGGAACCTGAGACGGTAACACCTGATTGCGTCACCGATTCGGTCTTAGTTGTGCGCTCTGGTCCACAGCCAGAAAGTAAGCCCAAGGTAATTACGCATATTACTGAGAATCTGAATCGCATAATCTCAGCCTATTGGGTTGATGCGGGCACTTCCTGACTGCCACGCTTAAAGGGCCAACTCAAGCAACTCTGAAACTCGACTGTCTATGTTGGCGAACGGGTCACTTAGGGTCAAGGATTGCTCGACCGGTTGGTTGATTTTTAAGTGCATCCAATCAATTGCCACTGAGAGATTAGATTTTTCGGCTTGTGCGATGAATTCCCCGCGCAGTTTTGCCCGGGTGCTTTGTGGAGGTAACTTCACCGCACTGGCTACTAAAGACTGGTCAATAATTGAATCTGTCCTATTTTGCTCAGTTAGCACCTGGGCGATGCCGCTACCAATTTCGTGATACATGAAATCGATTTGAGCGAGTTTCGGCGAATCTAAGCTCAGATTTTGTTCAGTTGCGTAGGCATCAATAATTCCTTGCTTTATCCGCCAATCGACAATTCTGTCCAGAGCTGTTAGATCTGCGTTTTCAAAAGCTTCAAGGATTTGACTCCACACTTTAATCGCGTATTTGTGCCACTGCGAAAGTTGCCAGTCGAATCTCGCTATGCAGCTTTGAACAACATCTAAATACCAGCGCTGAATTTCGTAAGCACGAAATTGACGACCGTCGGAAAGTCCAACTAGAGCACCGCCAGTCAAATCACGAGAGATTTCTCGAATGCTGCGCATGGGATTTTCAATCCGAAGGTCAACTGGAATAGCACCGACTTCCATAGCAGCCAAAATCAAGTCCATTGTGGCGACCTTTAGCAACATTGCCGTTTGTGACATGTTGCTATCCGCGGAAATAACATGCAGCCGTCGGTACCTATCGGAGTCTGCATGAGGTTCGTCACGGGTATTTATTAGTGGCCTGGACCTGGTAGTGGCACTTGAAACAGAATCCCACAGGTGCTCCGCTCGCTGCGACAAGACGTACTTGGTTCCAGTTGATGTTTTTAACAACTTTCCGGCGCCTAGAAAAATTTGCCGCGTTACCAAAAACGGCAGAAGACCATCAAGTCCAGAAAGTTGATCTGGCTTACGGTGAATTAAGTAATTCTCGTGGCACCCATAGGAATTGCCAACCGAGTCAGTATTGTTCTTGAAAATGTAAATCCGTCCAGTGACTCCTTCATTGCGAAGTAACACTTCAGCATCCCTAGCCATCTGAGCAATCAAAAAATCACCGGCCAATTCTTGTGCAACTACGTCAGCCAAGAGGTCGCATTCCGCAGTTGCATATTCAGGATGACTGCCGACATCAAGGTACAGTCGTCCGCCGTTAGGCAAGAACACATTGTTACTTCGGTACCGATTGACAAGATCTTTGAATAGGTATCTTGCGATTTCATCAGGAGTAAGCCGGCGATGTCCATCAAGCGAGCAGGTGATTCCATACTCGGTTTCAATGCCAAAAATTCTTCTTGGCAACGATTGCGTCAAGACTATTGACCGCCCTTTTGCACGAAAGAATTAACGAACTCTTCTGAGTTCTGCTCTAAAACCGCGTCTATCTTTGCTAAGAGTGAATCAACATTTAGTAGCTCAACCGTTGGCTTGATTTCATTGGCCACGTCCGCCTCGCCCTTGTCAGATGCCGAAATCTGACCTCTACTCTGCTCAGACAAAATAATCTCCTAGTGCTTTGATGCAAGCCTAATACTCAACCATGGTCAGCTGGCCAAGTTGACTTAACAGGCTGTAAAGATTGGAGTTGCCGCTAAGGACTGCTGAAACTTCTTCGCTCCCTAGTCTGCTTGCATCGGGCAAACTGACTCGAATGCGCGACTCATTGTCTGCTGCTTGAAAAATCAATGTTTCCCAGGAAGCGGCAATTAATGCAGGTGCGAATCTATGCACCAGTTGTCCTCGCAAAAAAGCGCGAGTGTCTGCTGGGGCGGTATGCACTGCAAAGCCGATTTCCGCTTCGGTAAATAAGTCACCTTCGCCTGGTTCAGGTCTAAATATTCTGGCCAACCCCTTTTCTGGCCTAATGTCACAGAATTGCAGATCGATTGCCTGCAATTTGCTACTGGACCAGTCGAGTCCGTCACGTTCTCGAAAGGACTCTAACAGCTGCAGTTTGGTAACCCAGTCAACAGTTCCAGCTAGTGACATTTGATCCACTTCAAGTGCAGACAACACTGACTCCCAGAGGGTAAGTACCTCAAGAGTCTGCTCGTCCGGATCTGTTAGAGCCACAAATTGAACTGCACGCTCGTAAAAATGTCTTTGAATCGCCAGAGCACTCAGTTGCTGACCATCGGCGAGTGTGATTAGGTGACCCATGGAGTAATCACGACTGACTGCGGTAATTTCTCGAACTGGGTCTGCCAAATCGAAAACATCATCTAGAAAATCAGCCTCAATCATGCTCAGAATTAACGAGGTAGCGCCCATTTTTAAGAAAGTCATGGCCGGTGAAAGATTGGCATCGCCAACTATCACGTGTAGCCGCCGGTACCGCTGAGCGTCCGCATGCGGTTCATCGCGGGTATTAATTATTGGACGGTTAATAGTAGTTTCTATGCCAACCCGTGCTTCGAAAAAATCGGCACGCTGAGATATCTGAAAGCCGGCTTGTTCGCTTCCTTGGCCAATTCCAACTCGGCCACTACCCGCCCAGATATTTCTGGTCACAAAAAAACTAGTTAGATGCTTGACCAGATTTTCAAATGGTACGCTGCGCAGCACCTGATAGTTTTCATGTGTTCCATAGCTGGCCCCTTTGCCATCCGTGTTGTTCTTGTAAAGGACAATGAGATTTCCCGACAGTTCACTAGCTTTTTGCGCAGCGTCCCGCATGATGACTTCGCCCGCCAAGTCCCAAAGTGCCGCGTCTCTGGGATTAGTCACTTCGGGTGTTGAATACTCTGGATGCGCGTGATCTACATACAGACGCGCTCCGTTAGTCAACATCAGGTTAGGAATTCCCAAGTCAAAGTTGGACCAGAGTTCTCGTTCATCCGGATGTTGCAACGATTCGGCGTATCGCAAATCATTAAATGGCGATTCCACATTGTAATCCCACCTGAATGGCCGCTGTCTGCCTGGAAAAACGAGTTCGGCGTATGCGTTCACGACTTGTGCACTCAATATTTCGGGACTGATATTTGGGTTATGGGGTGACAGAATTCCGTATTCGGTTTCGATACCCATAATTCGATGAACGGACATGGGGGCTGTCCTACTGTGCAGTTTCGATAGTACGGCCTACTTGCTTACCGTCCTTGGTGCGAATTAACGTGCGCATGTAAACAATCTGTTGACCTTTTTGCCCTGAAATTTTGGCCCAATCATCTGGGTTGGTCGTATTGGGCAAATCTTCGTTTTCCCGGAATTCATCCAAAGCTGCCTGAGCTAAGTGAGCCGACGATACGCCCCGCTGACCAGTTGATAACTCATTCTTTATCGCGTATTTTTTGGCCCGAGCAACAATGTTTTCAATCATCGCTCCTGAATTGAAATCTGAAAAATACAAAGTTTCTTTCTCACCATTTGCATAGGTAACTTCCAAAAATTCATTATCCGAAGAAGTCTCATACATTTGTGCAACAACCTGATCGATCAACGCCTGGGCTGCAGCCTGTGGGGACCCATGCTGCTGCAATGATTCGTCATGTATCGGCACATCTGCCGTTAAATATTTTGAAAAAATCTGTGCGGCAGCCATCTGGTTAGGACGTTCCACTCTAATCTTCACATCCAAGCGACCCGGCCGAAGAATCGCGGGGTCGATCATGTCCTCTCGATTAGAGGCGCCAATTACTATTACGTGCTCCAAGCCCTCGACACCGTCTATTTCACTCAAAAGTTGGGGCACAATTGTGTTCTCTACATCGCTAGATACCCCAGAGCCACGGGTTCGAAACAGAGCGTCCATTTCATCAAAGAATACGATGACCGGATTGCCCGCCTCTGCGCGCTCGCGTGCTCGCTGAAAAATCGTTCGAATTTGTTTCTCAGTTTCGCCCACGTATTTGTTCAAAAGCTCAGGACCTTTGATGTTGATGAAGTAACTGGTCCCACTTCCCTGCCCAGAAATTTGTTTTGTCTTTTTTGCAATTGAGTTTGCTACTGCTTTGGCTATTAAAGTCTTCCCGCAGCCTGGGGGTCCATACAGCAAAATGCCTTTCGGTGCTTTTAGGGCATATTCTGCGAAAAGTTTTGCTTGCAAAAAGGGCAGCTCAACCGCGTCAATGATGCTCTCAATTTGAGACTGTAGTCCCCCGATATCCTCATACGAGATGTCAGGTACTTCCTCGAGAAGCAGATCTTCTATTTCGGAGCGGGCAATTCGTTCAAAGGCATAGCCCACACGAAGATCACAAAGCAGATTGTCGCCAAACTGTAGTTCGTTAATTGCAACCTGCTCGGCCGCCTGAACCACGTGAATTTCATCAGCCAGGCCACGCACCAGTATGCGATCGCCATCGCCAACTGGCTCTAGAAATGTTGCAAGCTGACCACTTTTAGGAAGTTCGCCAAATTCAATCACATTCATCGCATCATTCAGGACGACCAGTTGTCCCCGAGATAGGTTTTTGTAATCCAACTCGGTGTTGACAGCTACCCGCATCTGGCGTGAATTAAAAGAAATGTTAATAAGGCCATCTGACTCATGGTTAAGGAAAATTCCGTAGTTATTAGGTGGTAATCCCAATTTCTCAAGTTCTTGATGGAGTTCAGAGATCTCCGCACGCGCCTGCCGCAAAGTTTTGGCTAACAACTCATTGTGGGCCACTAAATCATCGACGCGCTTTTGTAATGTGGCTAGATCTTCCGGTGTCACAGCTGGGTCACCAACTCACTCATCTTGTTCTTGCTCTAATTCTTGTGCATCAAATCCTTTTGCGGGTCGGATTCGCCGAGGTGGTAGCACGGTACCGGCCGCGAGTTTGCGGGCGACGACCAAAAATCCAGTGTGTCCTTGCATTTTGTGACTTGGCCTAACCGCCAGTCCCTCAACATGCCAGGTTCGGGCAATCAGTTCCTGGCCAACAGGATCTGTCCAAGATTTTGAATCCCGAATGGCTTCAATCGTCTTAGCCATTTGGGTTGTGGTGGCAACGTAGATAACGAAAACACCACCAGGTCTTGTGATTCGAGAGACTGCTCTCACGCACTCCCAAGGCGAAAGCATGTCCAGTATCACGCGGTCAACTGACTCGTCGGCCAATGCGGA
Organism: Actinomycetota bacterium; assembly: GCA_009923495.1. Taxonomy (NCBI): domain Bacteria; kingdom Bacillati; phylum Actinomycetota; species Actinomycetota bacterium. The sequence continues at coordinate 62,571 of RFTJ01000002.1, read as the reverse complement.
TGTTTCATCCTGGACCGAACCTAGCGTTAGGTTCCAATTACTTGGTCGGGTACCGAAAAATGTTGAAACATTCTTTTCAGCAACTTTTGCGAATTCTTCACGGCGCTCATAACTATGTAGTTGTCCAGTTTCTCCGATTGCCCGAAGCAGCGAGCAACTAAGCGCACCTGAGCCAACGCCAGCTTCTACAACCGACGAGCCGGGATAAATGTCAGCCAATCCAACTATCGCCGCAGCATCTTTGGGGTAAATCACGGCAGCGCCACGTGGCATAGACAAGACGAAATCGCTAAGCAATGGGCGAAGTGCCAGGTAAACATAATTACCAGTTGAAGTAACGGTGATTCCCTCGGGCTTGCCAATCAGTTCATCATGCGCAATCGCGCCGTGATTAGTGTGGAATTCCCTGCCTGCCTCAAGAACCACTGTGTGTTTTCGCCCTTTGGTGTCGGTTAATTGCACACGATCGCCAATTGCGAATAGCGCTTTTTGGCTAGTCATTTTTCACCCTTTTAATGATTTGTTTCGCTTCTATTGTGTCAGCATTCCCATGGCTGCGCGACAGTCGTAGGCGATACACTCAAAACGTGGAGCAAAACAGCCAATCTGCAGCGGGCAATCTGCAAAAGGATCCAGCAACCTTAGTACTGGCCGCCTTCAAAGGTTGGAGTAATGCGGCTGAGGCTTCTTCGGAAGCACTCGAGTATCTCCTGGAAGTTTGGGATGTGATTTCAGTGAACGAAATTAGTCAGGACGACTATTACAGTTACACCGAGAATCGACCCGAAATCTACATTTCACCCGAGGGCAGGCGAGAAATTTACTGGCCAGCCACGACCATAAGTGAAGTTAAATGTGTGAATCTGCCAAACACTCGAATTTTTATTATTGTCGGCGACGAGCCAAATCTGCGTTGGCAGCAATATTGCACGGAAGTGTTGTCAATCATTAATCCCAAAGCACCAGGGTTGGTAATTACTCTTGGCGGCATGCTAGCTGAAGTCCTGCATAATCGGCCAATACATGTTCATGGCAATGCCTCTGACCCTCGGATTCAGGAAATAACGGGATTTGAACTATCTCGTTACGAAGGCCCCGTGAGCATGTTGAATGTATTACAAGACGAGTTAGAAGGATTTGGATTTGAATCTGCTTCACTTTGGGCTGCAATACCCCATTATGTTGCTGGTGATCCTTGTCCAAAAGCGTCTCTAGCGCTACTTCGTGGCATTGAGGATGTGCTAGACATTGCCATTCCTCTGGACGACATGGTTGAAAATGCCCGCGCTTGGCAAACTGGAGCTGATGATTTGGCAACCGCCGATGAGGACATTGCCGATTATGTACGAAGTCTGGAGGAAGGCATAGAGACTGCTGAACTCCCCGAAGCTAGTGGCGAAGCCATAGCACGCGAGTTTGAACGATATTTGCGGCGGCGGGAAAATTAGCGCTTTTGGCGATACCAACTGATTGCGGATTGAGTTGCTGCGTCAAAATCTGACACTTCAGCATCGTTAGTTAAAAATGGTGCAATCGCCGTAGCCATTTCTTTGCCCAATTCAACGCCCCATTGATCGAATGAATTGATTCCCCAGACAATTCCTTGCACAAATACCATGTGTTCGTAAAGTGCAATAAGTGAACCGAGAGCAAATGGGGTGACTTCGTCCAAAGTAATTAATGTGGTCGGCCGATTGCCAGGCATGACTTTGTGATTAATGAGAGCCTCGGGAGTATTCGCCGCTTTCACTTGATCAGCCGTTCGGCCAAATGCCAGCACTGTTGCCTGGGCTAGTGCATTGCTAACTAAAACATCGTGGTGTGCCCCCAATTTATTTTGTGATTGGGCGGGAACTAATACATCGCAGGCCACTAGTGAAGTGCCCTGGTGCAACATTTGATAGAACGAATGCTGACCATTGGTTCCAGGCTCTCCCCAGTAAACCGGACTTGTTTGGGTAGGCACCAACTCTCCTGAATGGGTTACCGATTTTCCGTTACTTTCCATTATTAGTTGCTGCAAATAGGCAGGGAAACGTTTTAGGTACTGGTCGTATGGCAGTACTGCGACAGTTTCGATGTCTAAGAACGAGCGATTCCAAATGCCAATCAGACCCATCAGTAGAGGCACATTTTGGGAATCAGGAGCATTCCGGAAATGTTCATCAAGGGTGTGGAAACCTGCAAGTAACTGAGCAAAATTCTCAGGGCCGATAGCAATCATTGTTGAGAGTCCGATACTCGAGTCCATCGAGTATCTACCGCCTACCCAGTCCCAGAATCCAAACATGTTTTCCGAGTTAATGCCGAATTCCTCGACTCGTTGTTTGTGCGTCGAAACGGCGACAAAATGCTTAGCGACCGCATCCATTGACTGGTTCGTTACTGCACTCAAAAGGGCTTCGCGCGCAGTGGCCGCATTCATCATGGTTTCTATCGTGCTGAAAGTTTTACTCGCCACAATAAAAAGGGTTTCCAGCGGGTCGATCTGTCGCAGTACTTCAGCTATGTCTGTGCCATCAACATTGCTAACAAAATAGAAACTCAAATCACGGGCACTGTAAGCGCGTAGCGCTTCGTACGCCATCACTGGACCCAAGTCTGACCCGCCAATACCTATGTTCACCACATTTTTTATTGGCAATCCGGTAACACCGAGCCAATTGCCACTACGCACCTGATCGGCCAACAGGCTCATACGGTCAAGAATTTCGTGCACCTCAGCTACGACATCTTGGCCATCAACTGTCAGACTGGCATCCCGCGGCAGTCGTAGTGCGGTATGCAGGACGGCACGATCCTCGGTGCTATTTATGTGCTCGCCAGCAAACATTGCGTCCCGAGCTTGGGCAAGGCCAACTTGGCTAGCTAGCTTGAACAAACTCTCAATGACTTGACTATCTACTCGCTGTCGACTGAAGTCGATAGTCAGCGGACCAGCAGTAAAAGTAAGTTCGGATACCCGATCTGAGTCACCGGCAAAGAGGTCTCGAATGTGCTGATTTTTGCGCTGCTCTGCCAGAGAGGTTAAGTGTTTCCATTCATTGCAATTAAAGCCTGGTGTGCCAGTCATGCGGTGTGCTCCAACTTTCCTGAAGAGGTGTTCTGTACGCTAAGAATACGCGTACTAGTTTTGGAGCAGATGTGGCAACCTACGAAAACATCACACAAATTGGCATGGTCGGTCTTGGGCGTATGGGAGCAAATCTTGTCCGCAGAATAACTAGAGCCGGCTTACACTGCGTGGTTTATGACACCAATCCCGAAGTTGCGCATAATTTAGCTGCCGAAAATCCTGAACAAATCACTGCCATCTCGACTCTGAACGAATTTTCTTCCCAACTAAATGGGCCTCGAGCCGTGTGGGTAATGGTTCCTGCGGGTAGCATCACTGAATCAGTAATCTCCGAATTGATTGACATACTCTCGCCCTCAGACATCATCATCGACGGTGGTAATTCCTACTACCGTGACGACCTTGCTCATAGTGCTAAGGCCGCTGAGAAAGGTATTGAGTTTGTCGATGTTGGCACCAGCGGAGGTGTCTGGGGACTTGAACGCGGTTACTGCCTAATGATCGGTGGCGAAAAGCCGGTGGTCACGGCACTGTCCGATGTTTGGAATGCCGTTGCACCTGGAGCAGATGCAGCTGAGCGCTCTCCCGGCCGAGCAGGAAATCTAGCCTCTGAGGAGCGGGGCTGGCTACATTGTGGACCAAGTGGCGCTGGCCACTTCGTCAAGATGGTACATAACGGTATCGAGTACGGATTGATGGCTGCTTATGCCGAAGGTCTAAACATTCTGAAGTCGGCCGATGAAGGATTGAAACCGCGCACCGCAGACGCAGAGACAGCGCCGCTAGCTCACCCAGAGCATTATCAATACGAATTCGACATTGCTGCTATCACAGAACTTTGGCGTCGTGGCAGTGTCGTGGCTTCTTGGCTGCTTGATCTAACGGCAATTGCCTTGTATGAGTCACCAGAACTCGACGAATTTACTGGCAGGGTGTCTGATTCGGGAGAAGGTCGGTGGACGGCCATAGCAGCCATTGAAGAAGGTGTTCCTGCTCCGGTCTTGACAGCTGCAGTGAATAGCAGGTTTGAATCTCGTAACCGGTCGCTATTTGCAAATAAGGTTCTTTCCGCCATGCGAAAGCAATTTGGCGGGCATCACGAAAAGAAGGACTAATTCGACCATACCATCGACAGTGCCCGTACCTTAAACTTAATCTGTGCTTCCTTGGTCTGACGTTGATGTCCCAAAATTAGACTTTCTAGCGCCACCACCTCTGGTTCATGACTCTGCTTCACAAGCTGAACACCAATTAGCAGTCAATCGCGAAGTGAAAATTTATGTCTGTGGTATCACGCCTTATGACGCAACCCACATGGGCCATGCTGCTACTTATGTGGCCTTTGACACCTTAATTCGCATCTGGCGAGCAGCAGGCGCGGATGTTAGTTACGCCCAAAATGTCACTGACGTGGACGACCCACTGATCGAGCGCGCCGCGCTTATTGGACGCAACTGGCAGGACATAGCCACTGAGCAAACCGAACTTTTCAAATCTGACATGGTTGCGCTACGCGTCATTCCACCTCAGCATTACATCGGAGCCGTCGAGTCCATTCCGTTGGTTGAGACGGCAGTGCATGAATTGATTGCGGCGGATTGTGTTTACAATCTTGATGGGGATCTCTACTACAGGACGAATCAGACCAACTTAATTGGCAGTATCGGTCATTTGAGTCGCCACGACATGATTGATTTGTTTAGCCAACGAGGTGGTGATCCACACAGAGTCGGCAAACATGATCCGCTCGACCCATTGTTATGGCGAGCTGAACAACCTGGCGATCCTGCTTGGACTAGCGCTCTGGGCTCGGGCCGACCAGGCTGGCACATTGAATGTGCTGCCATAGCCGTTGAATACCTCGGTCCAACTATTGATGTTCAAGGAGGTGGCAGCGACCTTAAGTTTCCGCACCATGAGATGAGTGCAGCGCACGCACAAAGTGCCACAGGCGTCACACCGTTCGCCCGGACCTTCATGCACACTGGCATGGTCTGGCTAGATGGTCACAAAATGAGTAAGTCGCTTGGCAATCTGGTTTTCGTCTCAAAGTTGCTCATTGACGGTGTCGATCCAATGGCAATCCGGTTGGCAATCCTTTCTCACCACTATCGCACCGAATGGGAATGGACAGATGCTGGCTTGGCCGCGGCCGCCAGACGCCTAGAAAACTGGCGTCGTGCCTTTGCCTGCCCTAATGCAACAACGGACTGCTCGGTGGAACTGGCCGCACTGCTTGCTAATGATTTGGATACCCCGGCAGCACTTAATCTCATTGATAATTGGGCGGTGCAAACCCTAGCAAGTTCATCTGCACTCTCGGCGAGTGCATCAAATCGTGTGCAAAGGGCCGTCGATGCTTTATTAGGCATCAAGTGAAAAATCTTTCCATAATTGAGCAGCTATCCAATGCATCTAATGGAGCGTTTAAAGCCGAACTCGAAGGCAAACCGGTGATTTTCAAGCCAAACCATTTGGAACGAGAGCTTTGGGACTTTCCGAATGGCACTTTGGTCTTTCGGGAGCGTGCAACTTTTCTAATGAGTGAATTTTTGGGTTGGAATCTGGTTCCAAATACTGAACTAATTTCTACAGATCACGGAGTAGGGAGTATTCAAGATTGGGTTACTGGCGAATGCACTTTGGTCGATATCATTCCTAGTGTGGAGATTTCCTCTCCTTGGCTGTCGGTGCTCGAGGGACAAAATGAATCGGGGTTACCAGTCTCTCTAGTCCATCAAGATGATGAAATTCTCAAAAGGATTGCCCTGCTAGATGTACTTGTCAATAATGCGGATCGAAAAGGTGGCCATCTTTTAACTGACGAAGCAGGGAAAACTTCTGGAATTGATCATGGTGTCACATTTCACCCCGAACCAAAATTGCGTACGGTCCTTTGGGGATGGGCTGGCCAACCTATTCCAGAAGGTTTACTGCAAGATGTGCGTTCATTGCCCGAAGATCTGAGTGAAACTGAGTTGGGTGAGCTGCTAACTGAAGAGGAAATCGACGCGACCCACCAACGTATAGCTGAGCTGGTCAATATCGGGGAATTTCCAACGCCAAGTCAGGCCTGGCCCAGTTTGCCCTGGCCCCTGTTTTAACTAACCGCGCCTTCGATAGCCATTAGCTCTAGGACAGATGTGGCCCCTGGCATCCAGCGGTCCGTCACACAGTGGACACGGGGGTCGGCCGGCGGCCACTACCGCTAGTGCCCGAGTGGAAAATGAGCGTGCCTGCTTTGGTGTTAGCCGCACTCGCATAACATCTGGTCCGAGCTCTCCATCATCTTCCAGTTCAGGCACATCGGCATCATCTTCGGTAAAAGCGTGGGCTTCAATGATTACTTTTAACTCTTGTGGATTCCAGCCAAGCGATAGGGCTCCTACTGTGAACTCTTGCTGTATCGGATTGTCTAGTGGTTCGAGATCTGCTGCTGTTGTTGAACTAGTATCTATTCCTTCGTCTTGAGCAATCTGATCAAGTAAGTCCCCAATGCGATCAGCTAGTACATAAACCTGAGTTTTCTCAAGAGCCACAGTAGTGAGGCGACTTCCTAATCGGGCCTGCAAGAAGAATTCACGCTCTCCCGGCAGGCCAACAGTGCCTGCAACAAAACGTTCCGGCTCATCGAATAGGTAGATAAAGCGCGTCATTCGGTATTCACTTCCCCGCCAATTGTATTTTCAGTCCGCTGCATCTTCGCCAGGGCGGATAGCCATTGCAGCCCAGTGTCGTTGAGTTTGTGGACTCGAGATCCTTCTTTCGAATACTGAACGACCGAGACTGAAATCGGCTCAATCGAAATTCGTTGGAAACTGCGCAAGGGCAGATCGAGAGCATCAGCGCAAATGGCCTTAATTACATCGCCATGACTAATTGCTGCCCAAACTACTTGATCGCCATGCTGTTCGGAAAGCCTCGCATCCCACTCACGGATTCCAGAGACTGCGCGTTGAGCCATATCAATCATTGACTCTCCGTTCGGAAAAAGCATCAAGTCCGGTGTCTTCTGGACCACTTCCCACTGAGCCTCAGTAGTCAATTCACTAAGAAGGCGTCCCTGCCAATCTCCGTAATCACATTCGATTAATCGCTGATCAACTTCAATAGGAGTACTAGTGCCAAAAACTAGTTCAGCTGTTTGTTTCGTGCGCTCTAGGGGACTAACGACAACATGCGCAACTGCGATTTTGGCTAACTGTTCACCTAATAACCGGGCAGTATTCTCCCCCACTTCATCCAGAGGATTCTGTGGATTTCTCCCAGCCAAAATCCCTTGCGCATTTGCGATTGACTGGCCGTGCCGAATTAATAGAACTGTTCCCATAATCCAACTGTACGACTATCCTGCCGGCGCCATGCCAGGCTGATTTCCGAAATAGAGCCAAGCCATAATTGCCAGCCCTAGACCTATTCGATAAATAACAAACGGCATAAATGATCCAGTCACCAAATATTTCATCAAGGTTGCAATAACCCAGTAGCCAACAACAAATGCGACGACAGTGGCAACAAGTGTGACTGGCCACTGCACAGCAGGGTCGGAAATTACGCTTGCCAACTGAAGTGAACCGCTAGCTAAGACAGCAGGTATGGCAAGTAGGAATGAATATCTAGCAGCTACATCACGTTTGAAGCCCATCAGCAAGCCAAACGATATCGTTGCACCCGATCGCGAAACTCCAGGTATGAGTGCCATTGCTTGGCCGATGCCAAAAGAGAGAGCATTCGTCGAATTCAGATCATCCATAGTCTTCGCGTGCTTGGCATATTTGTCGGCAAGACCCAGCACGATGCCCATGACGATAAGTGCTACCGCCACCAACCAAAGGTTTCGTGCCGTAGTTTCAATTTGATTTTTGAAAACCAATCCCAAAACCCCGATTGGCAGTGATCCTAAAATTACATACCAACCAAGCCGTGCTTCTGGAATTTTTCGCGCCTCACGGTCGAAAATGCTCCGAAACCAAGCAGAGATAATGTGCTTAATGTCGTTCCAGAAATAGATGATAACCGCAGTCTCAGTGCCGATTTGAGTGACAGCTGTAAATGCGGCTCCTGGATCCCCCCAGTGCAAGAGTCGAGAAACTATCTCAACGTGCGCATTCGACGAGACCGGCAGAAATTCAGTCAGCCCCTGAACAACGCCAAGGACTATGGCTTGTATCCAATCAATGTGGTTCACTGCAACCTGCTTTTCTGCGACACACGCATGCTCTACCCAACTTTTAGTTACTCCAACGCTAGCGTGAGTTTATGGAAGTTCGGGCACTGGGTAATAGTGGCTTGTTCGTGTCCTATCTCACGTTAGGCACCATGACTTGGGGTCGTGACACAGATGTTTATGAAGCCCGAGACCAGTTCAACATCTTCTACGATGCTGGTGGTCGCTCGATAGATACAGCAGATGTCTATTGCGACGGTGCATCGGAAGAAATTGTTGGTGAATTTCTGCGTGATTTCCCCGATGTAGTTGTGGCGACGAAAGCTGTTGCAGTACCGGATCCTCGGAAGCGCGACGCTAGTCGCCGGCATTTATTAGGCGCTATTGACAACTCGTTGCGTCGATTGCGCCGCAATCATGTTGACATCTGGTATCTGCATGCCTGGGATCCGCTAACTCCAATAGAAGAGACTCTGAATGTTTGTCAGTCAGTGATTGATAGTGGTAAGGCTCGCTACATCGGAATCTCAAACTACACCGGCTGGCAGACTTCCTTGGTTGCTACTTTGGCCAAAAACCAAATTCCGTTAGTAGTTTCCCAAATGGAGTACTCACTTTTGGAGCGCGGGATTGAGCGTGAAGTGATACCGGCTAGTAAACACCACAATCTCGGAATTGCTGCTTGGTCTCCAATCGGTCGAGGGGTACTTACGGGAAAATATCGACACAATACTCCTGCGGATTCTCGGGGCGCTTCTAGTCATTTTGCAAACTTTGTTGCTCCCTATCTAACAGATCGGGCAAAGCGTGTGGTAGAGGCACTAGCGGTTGCAGCTGATGGATTGGGTCGCCCAATGCTCGACACAGCCCTTGCTTGGGTCTTAGCCCAACCACGAATAGCTACTGCGGTAGTTGGTGCTCGTACTGCAGCACAAATGCGTGGCATTGTTGCAGCAGATCTATCGGAGCTACCTGATGGAATTCAATCAGCACTTTCAGATGTTTCAGCGCCGGCAAAGAGTTACCCTGAGTATGGATGGAGTCAATCATGAGCGCAGTATGGGATTACACCGAACTTAACTTCAGTCGCCATGTCAGTCGTGGCGACATCAAGTCGCATCTAACTATGCTTGCTGAGATCGAACGTTGGGAAGTTGACCGGGTTCGCGTGTTTAGTGATGGGCGACGATGGGTGCGGTTACGGCGAAAGATCTATCACCTGCAACGGACTGCTTAATCTTGAACCTTAGAGTTGACTCAATCGGTTAAGCCAACTCGATAAATCTGTCCATCACGCGCATGCCGAATTCCAGTCCAGCTACTGGGACTCGCTCATCAACGCCGTGGAACATGGCTGAGAAATCTAATTCTGGTGGCAACAACAGTGGCAGAAATCCGTAGCAGTCAATCCCTAATGTGCTAAAAGCTTTGGCATCCGTGCCACCGCTAACCGTGTATGGAACAGGCCTACCTAGTGGATCTTCGGCCCGAATTGCTGCGTCCATTGCGTCAACGATTTGCCCATGAAATGGCGCTTCAACAGCAATGTCGTTGATTACGTCCTCACGGTAAACATCCAACGGCAATAGGTCGTCGATTTCCTTAAGTAATTCGGCTTCAAAGCCCGGTAAGAATCTGCCGTCAATCATTGCTGAAGCTTCGCCTGGAATCACGTTGTGTTTGTAGCCGGCATTAAGCATGGTTGGATTTGCTGTGTTTGACAGAGTTGCTCCGACAATCCGGGCGATAGGTCCAAGGTGAGCAAGCAGTGTTTCTGGATCGTCGATTGATAATTCAATCGCTAAAGCATCGGAGACTGCTTTTATGAAATCTCTAACCGTAGGAGTCAATAAAGTCTCAAACTTATGATTTCCTACTGCCGCCACGGCTTCAGCCAACTTGGTTACTGCGTTGTCATCGTTTAAAAACGAGCCATGTCCTGCGGTGCCTTCAGCACGCAGTTTCATCCAACGAATACCCTTTTCCGCAGTCTGAACTAGATAAAGCCGAATGTTCTCATTTAGTGTCAGACTGAATCCGCCCACTTCACCAACGGCTTGCGAGACGTTCTCAAACATCTCTGGATGTTTGTCCACCAGCCAATGAGACCCATGCCTACTTCCAGCCTCTTCATCTGGCATGAACTGAAGGACAATGTCGCGGGGTGGAACGTAGCCACTGCGCGCCCAATGCCTTGAAAGCGCCAGGATCATCCCGACGCCATCCTTCATGTCAACTGCTCCTCTTCCCCAAATGCAACCATCATGAATCTCCGCACCAAATGGGTCGTATGTCCAATCTGTGGCTGCGGCTGGAACAACATCAAGGTGTCCGTGCAATAAAAGCGCAGATCTACTGCTATCTCTACCTGGGATTCGGGCATAAACACCTTGGCGCTTACTGCTTGTCGTTTCGTACCTAAGTGCATCTATCCCCACGGATTTCAGCGAGTGTTCAACATACTCAGCAGCCAGGGCCTCACCAGGACCAGAGTCATCACCGTAGTTAGAAGTATCAATTTTGATTAGATCAGAAACAATCTCAACAATTTCGGAAGTAAGGTCACCGCTCGATTCGTTTGCCATAACCTAAGTTTGGTGCAAGCGTGGTGAAAAATGTGCTTCATTTGAGTCACTTCCCATTTGCAGGTATTCTTGCGAAGTTACACCAACAGGTCCGGGTGGCGGAATCGGTAGACGCGCTAGCTTGAGGTGCTAGTCCTCGCAAGGGGATGGGGGTTCAAGTCCCCCCTCGGACACAGGAAATCAGCGTTTTCAACTCTTACCAGATTGGTAATAAAATCAGGCTATGGTCAGAGATTTACCGAAAATCATTCTCTACTACGGGTTCACACCTTTGGCCGATCCAGACGCCATTCGATTATGGCAAGAAACCTTATGCGATTCACTTGGGCTCAAGGGTCGCATCATTATTTCCCAGCACGGAATTAATGGCACTCTTGGTGGTTCGATGGACGATCTGAAAACGTACATCGCCAAAACGAAGAATTTTGCCCCATTTAAGAAAATTGACTTCAAGTGGTCAGAGGGGCTGGGCGATGACTTTCCTCGGCTAAAGGTCCGCGTCCGAGATGAAGTTGTAACCTTTAATGCTGCCGACGAATTAGAGGTTAATCAACAAGGAATTGTTGGCGGTGGCAAGCACTTAACTCCAGAGCAAGTTCACGAGTTAGTCGCGCAACGGGGCGAAGAAGTCACTTTCTTTGACGGACGAAACGCATTTGAGGCTGAAATAGGTCGTTTCAAGAACGCAGTTGTTCCGGATGTAGAAACCACTCGGGATTTCATTGCCGAACTAGATAGCGGAAAGTACGACCACCTAAAGAGCAAACCTGTCGTTACTTACTGCACCGGTGGCATTCGTTGTGAAGTGCTCTCTTCCTTGATGGTCTCGCGTGGTTTTGAAGAGGTATATCAAATCAAGGGTGGCATTGTTCGTTATGGCGAAACTTTTGGTGATGCTGGCTTTTGGGAAGGCGCGCTATATGTATTCGACAAGCGAATGACCGTTAATTTCAGCCAGGACGCGAAGGTTTTGGGAACTTGTGAGAAATGCCAATCCCCTACGAGTTCATTCTTTAACTGTGCAAACTTGGCATGCCGAAAATTGATCTTGTTGTGCACTGACTGTGGCGCAAAGGTAGCCAACGATCCATGCGATCACACCGAAGCAACAGCGCCATCACCGCAGCTAACTAATTAAGCCACCAATTCAAAATTTGTGGCAAGCGTTCACGCCAAGCCGGCTCACTGTGATTCGTACCCTCAAAAACATGTGCCTGTAGTTCGTGGCCATCTTGCCAGCCTCGCGATCGAAGAAGTTCAGCAGCGCGCTCGTGTAGCCCTTCGTACATGGCATCGAGCTCTAAGTCGCCACGGTCAATCCAAATTCGAGTGCGCGGCTCGGTCGAAATCCGATTTATCACCGCCGGAATAATTTCAGGATCCCAATAAGCCCAGTGAGTTGACAACGACAGAACGGTTCCGTACAAGAGCGGATAAATGCTGGCCGCGTACAGACTTGTAATGCCGCCCATGCTGGAACCTGCTAACGCGGTGCGCTCTGGCGCTAAGTCTATGTTTAGCAAGTGAACCACTTCTGGAATTATTTGGTCAGCAATCATCGCGTGATACTTATCTGCAAAAGCCTCGTGTTGTTCAGTTTTGGCGAACTGCAGGATTTCACCCCAAAGTTTTGGTTGCTCTTCAAGTACTTGTTGAGGTGCAAGCTCAAACATTCGCACTGCCGGGAAGTCCGGATTTACCAGTCCCCAGATGCCAATAACGACCGGCTTGTCGGCCGATGATTCAACAGCCCCAACGACGCCCCAAGAGTTTCCAAATGACGATTGTTCGTCCCAGAACAAGTTTTTACCATCATGCATAACCAGCACTGGTGTGCTAGGACTTAGGTCGGCAGGCACTAAAACATCAACTCGATGGTCCGAAAAGATTTTGCTAAAAACCTGTGACGAACTTGGGATTGCGAGTTCCTGTGCCCCCCAACCATTCTCGATAAGCCGTGAACTCATTTAGCCGGACCTGACCCTTCCATTTGCCGCAATAATGCGATTCGCTCTTCAATAGGTGGATGTGTTGCAAAAAGCTTGCTGGTCGTGCTGCTATCAAGCGGAGATTCAATCCAGATGTGGGCAACCGCGTTTGATCGCTGCTCTACCACTGTGCTGTCTTGCGCCAGGGTTTCTAGGGCACGCCGTAAACCAGTTGGGTTACGGGTGAAGGCAACGGCAGTCGCATCTGCAAGAGATTCACGCTTTCGGGAAATCGCCGAACGAAGTAACAGGGCCGCAATCGGCGCGAGAATAACGGCAACTAAGCCAACGATGGCCCCAATTGCATTACCGCGACCTGTGGCAAACGCATTCGGCGCTGGATCCTCGACAATGGCGACCTTCGGCATTGGAATGCCAGCGGCTATCACGATCTCCTGAACAAGATTGAAAAGTTGCGGTGCCGAGTCGTGATCGATAATTCTGGCCCCGGTCATGGTCATGACCAACTTGTCCGAGTTGTAATAGGAGCCCCAAACCATGACGAGAGCGAAAATTACTGCCATTGGAAAAAGGGCTGTGCCGCTCTGACCCAGCCATAAACCGACAGCGTAAATCAAAACGATCGTGACAATGGCCATCCCAAAGAGTAGACCGTAAGTTTTACGCTGGTTGCTGGCTTGCTGCGCGTGAAAGTCTAAAGACATCTATTTGTTAAGTTCCTAATTAGAACGAAACTTTAGGAACGTCACGCTTTTCTGGACTATCCACTTCGTAGAAGTCTCGCTTTACAACCTTTGCTATCCCACCAAAAAAGTTGGTAGGTAAAGTGACCAGCGCCTGATTCAATTGACGAACCCGGTCGTTGTAATACTGGCGAGCGAAGCCAACCTTATTTTCGGTAGTTGATAGCTCCTCCTGCAGGGCGATGAAGTTTGCTGACGCCTTTAAATCTGGATAGTTCTCAGTAATTGCCAGTAAGCCGCGTAACGCGGAAGTGAGTGAGCCATCAGCAGCAGCCACTTCATTGAATCCGTGCGCTTCAGTTGCCGCAGAACGCGCTTCAACGACTTTTTGCAACACTTCGGACTCGTGAGATGCATACCCTTTTACGGTCTCGACCAAGTTCGGAATTAGGTCGGCTCGACGTTGTAGTTGTACCTCGATTTGGGCAAAGGCCTCGTCAACTTGAACGTTCAAGCGAGTCAGTTTGTTGTATTGAGCAATGAAATAAATAGCTAGCAGTACGACAACAACTAGCGCAATTAGGGTTAAATCCATGCCCCAATTGTACCCAGGGAAAGGCGAAATCTAACCTGCTAATTGGCAGAGTTGCCTCACCAGTTAATCGGCGTACGGCCTTGGCTTAGCAGCAACCGGTTCACCTGGCTAAATGGCCTTGAACCAAAAAACCCGCGGTAGGCACTCAGCGGACTCGGGTGCACTGACTCAATCACCAACCCAGGCTTGAACTCAGCGCGCAGAGTTCGAGCTTGCTGCCCCCAAAGCACTGCTATTACCTCTGGATTAACCCGACTGACAGCTCTAACCAACTCAAGCGTGATTTGCTGCCAGCCAAAAGTTTTATGGGCCAGTGACAAGCCAGACTCGGTAGTCAATATTGAATTCAGCAGTAGGACTCCCTGCTCTTTCCAAGGTTCCAGGTTTCCATCACGAACCTGCGTCTGGCCAATGTCAGACTCCACTTCTCTCAGAATGTTCCTGAGAGTTGGCGGCAGGCTTGCAGATCCCGTTGGAACACTAAATGCCAATCCCGTGGCAAATTCCGGGTTGGAATAGGGATCTTGGCCAAAGATCAGTACAGACACAGAGTTGGGCGACTCAGGCAAGGCGGCAAAAACTTGAGCAAAGGCAGGTACCACATCAACACCAGATTCAATCTGAGTCATTAGCAAGCGATTTAATGTCTTAAGTTGGGGCCTGATTGCGATCATCTGATCTTGCCAGCCTTTAGGCAAAAGTGACCACAACTCCATGCCTAAAGCATATTGGGCTCAACGAGCCGACACGCACGCCTTGCCTGATTCCAAACCAGTTGACTGCTAATTTGGCAGTAACCACCGAGCCTTCTTGGGAGCTTTCATGGAAACTTTATTATTCGTCAGTCGAATCTTCTTCTCACTACTTTTTGTCGTCTCTGCAATCAATCACTTCACAAATATCAAAGGGATGACCGCCTACACGGCCTCTCGCGGAGTGCCTGCAGCAAAGTTAGCGGTTTTGTTGAGTGGAGTAATTTTGGCAGTGGGCTCAATTTTGCTAATCACCGGTTATTGGGCTGACCTCGGTGCTTTACTTCTTTTGGCCTTCTTGATTCCAACGGCCCTTCTGATGCATCCGTTTTGGCGCGAAGAAGATCCAATGTCCAAAATGAATGAACAGATTGCATTTATGAAGGATCTGGCTCTAGCTGGTGGCGCACTGGCAATCTTTTCTTTCTATGCCATTGCTGCCAGCGTCGACACAGTCACCCACGGAGCACTTTATGGCTGGCCGTTATTCCATTAAGAACCGAGCTGTCGGCTAGATAGCCTAAACAGGTGCATACTGAACGATCTATCAAGACTTTTCACGCCCGCCGGGGACGGATGACATCAACTCGGTTACAGCTAATTGGGGACGTTGTACCCAAATTTCTGTTGCCGAGTTCGAAAGAGCAGATAGATCTGCGAACCTACCTAGATTCAGACTCGGTAATTGTTGATTTTGGTTGCGGTATGGGTGATGCCACAATCTCACTGCTTAGGGCAGGCAATGCGGTACTTGCAGTCGATGTTCATACCCCGGGCATTTGCCGAATTGCCCAATGTGCTGAATCCATGGCATCTGCGAAATTGGCTCTAGTCTTCGGCGACGGTATTCCAGCTCTTGCTTCTGGTTTGGCCCGTTCGAGCATCGACACTTTTTTAGTGCTATTTCCAGACCCGTGGCCAAAAGCCAGGCACCACAAGCGACGGCTAGTGCAGTTAGATTTTCTTGACTTGATTGCATCGCTTTTAACAGGAGATGGCCGATTAGTAATAGTTACCGATGACCAAAGCTACGCCGAGCATATTTCGCAAATTACTTCGCAATGTTCAAGCTTGCATTTGACGGCAAATGACGTTGATGTCCCCCACACCCGCTTTAGACAGAGAGCGATAAACCTTGGAAATCAAATTTCCACTTTTACGTTGAAACCTGCTGGCAGTTAAGGTAACCGGCCAGCATGCGCCAAAGCCAACAGGACTAACCGATCCTGCCCACCCGTCATTTCCGCTCGAACCTGATCGGATACTGCTTCGGCGGGTGTTAGCCACACTAAGTCCAAAGCGTCTTGATTCGGTAAACAATCACCGGCAACTGGAACGATAAATACAAGTGAAACAGCATGTTGTCGGGGGTCGTGAAAACCAGTTACTTCTGGGTTTGGGAAATATTCGGCTACCGTAAAGGGGGCTGGCTGCGGTGGTATTTGCGGTAGCGCCATTGGGCCAAGATCTTTCTCAACATTTCGCAAAATCGCGTCGCGTACTCGTTCGCCATACATAACTCGCCCAGAGACAACAGCGCGACTTATTGACCCGTCTGGTCTGCCACGCAGCAAGAGGCCCACGCTGGTAACTTCACCGCGCTCATCAACCCGTACCGGAATGGCCTCAACATAAACGATAGGAAGTCGTGCTCTGGCACTATCTAACTCATCCGAACTGAGCCACGATGGGACGGCCTCGGTAATTTCAGTCATGAGAAATCTGCCTATGCCGTGGGTTTACGAAACTTACTGATTAGCCAGGTCCATACATCCCGACCAAAAAATGCCCCAAGTAAAAAAGTAACAAGTAGTACCAGCCACGTCGGCCAAGTGAATTCAAAGATCAGGAATTGCCAAGTCATTTCCTGCATATTCTTGAGCTGAATGAAGAATATAATCACTAACGCAGTAACCAAAAGTTTGGCAACTAGGCTCCAATTTATCTCGTACTTCTTAGGAGTTTGCTCGCTCATGGATAACCTTTCCTTCGACCTACTACCAGAGTAAAGGTTGCATCAGCGCAACTGCGGTATTTAGTTAGAGCGTGCCCGCCTGCCCTTACTCGGTGTCCGACCACGGGCATACCATCGATCATCCACAAATTCCACGGTCAACGGCGCGCCAAAGGCTCGAGACATCGGACTTGTAGCAATTACCTCTTGTACTGGACCGATGGCTGAAATTTTGCCATTTGCAATTAACAGTGCATCAGTGAAGTTGGGAGGAATTTCTTCAACATGATGGGTGACCAAAATGATCACTGGTGCGGTTGGATCGGCAGCAAGTCGAGATAACCGAGCAATTAGATCCTCACGGCCGGCTACATCTAGGCCGGCCGCAGGCTCGTCAAGCAATAACAGTTCCGGATCAGCCATAAGTGCTCGCGCGATTTGCACCCGCTTACGTTCCCCTTCAGACAATGTTCCGATTAAGCGGCTCGCTAAATTTTCTAGTCCCCAAGCCCGCAACATGGCATGAGCACGAGCTATGTCCAAATCTTCGTATTGTTCGCGCCATCGCCCAACTACCCCATGAGCGGCAGTGAGAACAGTATCTAGAACTGTCTCTTTTGGCGGCATTAGTGCCGAAACCGCAGCGCTGCTAATTCCTATTTGGGTACGAAGTTCTCGCACATCGGTGCTGCCCAATTGTGCATCGAGAATGGTTGCTGATCCGGAAGTTGGGTGCAAGTAACCTGAGCAAACCTGCATCAAAGTTGTTTTTCCTGCCCCATTTGGACCCATAACAACCCAACGCTGACCTTCACTTACCTGCCAACTGAAGTTATTCAAAATGGGGTTATTGCCACGCAGAACTGTCACCTCACTGAGTGAAATAACCTGTGCCACATAGCAAATGTAGCGCCATTAGGTACAGATATGGGACAGCGCACCCAGCGTTTTCGTGCGCTGCTTAGCATGTCGTAGTGCAGTGGCTCAAGTTCTACCCTGCTCTTAGGCACGGTTTATCTCATGTCCAGGTGACGGTTAGTTGACTGTGAATTCTTGTTTGCTGCGTTCGCGGTCTAGGCTTATCACTTATGACAGATGTTCTAATACTCACAGTCAGTGGTAAAGATCAGCCAGGTGTAACCGCTGGTCTCACCACTACATTGTCGGAATTGCCTGTCTACATTCGCCAGTTGGAGCAAATTGTGCTTCAAGGTCATTTGATTCTGGGAGTTTCTCTGATGACTAGAGAGGCGCATAATCAAGCGATTTTCGCCCAGGCCACGACCTTAGCCGAACAATTCGCTCAAACGCGCAACCTAAGCGTAGCTTCTCGAGTCCTTCATAACGACGAACTTTCCAGTTGGCGCGAACATTTAATCGTTACCGTCCTAGGCGCCCCGCTGTTGCCCGCATCCGTTGCTTCGATAACGGCAACGATTGCTCAGGCAGGTGGCAACATTGACCGTATTCGCCAGGTAGCCACTTATCCAGTCACTGCTGTCGAATTTGAAGTCGGTGGCGTTAGTAAAGGCACCCTGCGTGACCAGCTTTCCGCAGTCGCACGTGAGAACAAAATTGACATCGCGGTTCAAGAATCTGGTCTAGATCGGCGTGGAATTCACTTAATTGTGATGGATGTCGATTCAACCTTCATTCAGCACGAAGTTATCGAATTGTTAGCAGCCCGAGCCGGCGTTGAAGCTCAGGTCGCTGACATTACTGCGCGAGCCATGAACGGTGAATTGGATTTTGAGGAATCGCTACGGCTACGAGTAGCAATGCTTAGAGGCTTACCGGAATCTGCACTGACTGAGGTGTTGTCGGAAATCAGTTTCACCCCTGGAGCCAAGACTCTAACTCGCACTCTGAATCGAATTGGCTTTCAGGTTGCATTGGTCAGCGGTGGCTTTATTGAGGTTGTCAAGCCACTTGCTGACGCATTGGGAGTTACAAATGTTCGTGCCAACAAGCTTGAAATTGCAGATGGCGTCTTAACGGGTGAACTTGAGGGACCAATCATTGACCGTCAAGCGAAAGCCGAGGCTTTACGCGAATTTGCGGCACATTATGGCATCCCGATGTCGCGCACAATTGCGATTGGCGATGGCGCTAATGACCTAGACATGCTCAATGAAGCGGCTCTTGGCATAGCTTTCAACGCTAAACCATTTGTTCGCGATGCTGCACACGCTTCTGTTAACACCCCGTATCTAGATACCGTTCTATATGTGCTCGGTATTACTCGTGAACAGATTGAACGCTCGGATGCAGCTGAAGGCATTGAGACACCAGCGCCTGAGGTTCCAATCTAATTTCCCTGGTCAAATTGTGCAGAAAATCCGCACTAGATGTCCTTGGCTATTGGTAATTTTATCAAGGTCTCGTGGCCACCCAATTCACTTCGCTGAAATACTAGCGTTCCTGTGTGGGCATCAACTACCGCCTTTATGATGCTCAATCCCAGCCCTGCACCACCAGAAACTCTGGATCTTGATTCATCGAATCGTTCAAACGGGATCGTTTCCTGTGATGTATAAAATTTCTGTGGAAGACCTGGGCCTGCATCTGCGATTTTGAGCACAGCAAATCCGTCAGACTCTTCTAGCGAGACCTGTACATGGACATCTTCGTTCGTGTGCCTTCTTAAGTTGCTGAACAAATTATTTACGAGAACCCGCAACAATTCATTAGAGCCAAAAACTAGAGTTTTTGGGTGAACACTCGAATGGACAAGCCGGTTTGGTTGAAATGAAACTAAATCGGCTAATTGTTCCGCTAACAGCTCCGACATGTTCACGGCGGTGAACTCAACTCTCGGGAACTCACCAAGCTTTGCTAAAAGCAGTAGATCATCAATGAGTTTGTCCATACGCATGACTTCACTTGCAATGCGAGTAAAGGCCCGTTGTTGCTGGTCGGTTGGCGACTCGACCGAGCCAGCAACTATTTCCGCATATCCCCTAATGGCGGTTAATGGCGTGCGGAGTTCATGTGATGCATCACTAAGAAAATTCTGCATAGCGAGGTGAGACTGCTTTTCGCGATCTATTGCGTTCAGTAGATTGCTAACCATCACTTTCATTGATTTAGTTAACTCGTCAACTTCCGAATTACCGTGGCTGTCTGGCAACTCAGTGTCCGTCTTCCCTGTTGCAATCAATGTTGAATTCGCAGCAAGCAGCTCTATTTGCCGAACGTCTCGTTTAATCAAACGGTTGATTGCAAGAATTCCAACACCTAATGCAATCAAAAGTGCGATGACGAACCACCGAACTTGTGCATTTCGTTGGGCTATAACCTGAGCAGTGCTGGCCGCGAAAATTACATACTCGCCATCGCCGATTTTCACAGATCTAATTCGACCTGGCTCGTTTGCCAAAGTTGCAACTATTTGCTGATTTGA
Organism: Actinomycetota bacterium; assembly: GCA_009923495.1. Classification (NCBI taxonomy): domain Bacteria; kingdom Bacillati; phylum Actinomycetota; species Actinomycetota bacterium. Next base: position 42,407 of record RFTJ01000002.1, on the reverse strand, counting down.
GTTCAGCAATTCTGCTCTGGATGGGGTTTTACTGAGAAGGAATTCGTTCTCTACCAAATTAGTAAGTTCTCCAGACTCGGAAACATAGGAAACGCTTGTTGGGATATCTGATTGATTGCCAAGGAGAAGAGCAGTACTAAGCGCCCGATCAAGAGACTTGCCCAAGATGGTAGCGTTTGCATTCAGCCTTTGATCAATCTTTGCTATCTCATTGAAGTAGCTACTTGAGACTGCCGCTACGCCTACCGAGACGCCCACCACCGTAATGACCAACCCAGCGACTAGAGTGAGTTTGCGTTGCAACTTCACGCAGGTTCTTCTATCGTAAATCCGATGCCGCGAACGGTGCGGATACCTTGGAATCCGTCTCGGTGCAGTTTCTTGCGCAAATATGAGATGTAAGTATCCACCACATTTGTTGAGGTCACAAAATCAATCTCCCAGACCTCTGATAAAAGTTCAGATTTACGCACAACCTTATTTTTGTTTGTAATCAGCAAATCCAAAAGCTTAAATTCCGTTGGCGAAAGATTCATTAGGTCGCCGTTAAAAGTGACGGTAAATGTGTCACGATTAATTTGGATCGGTCCACAGGAAAGAGTCTGGGGTAACAGATCGACTCTGCTAGTCCTGCGCAAAATAGCCTGGATTCGCAACATCAATTCTTCAAGCCCGAATGGTTTTTTCACATAATCGTCGGCCCCTAATTTCAGGCCGTGGGTTACATCATTCCTATCTGTCTGGGCGGTTAGCAGAATCACCGGAACTTGATTCTCTGCCTCTCGCAGTTTTTCAAGTAACTCGAACCCACTTAATCTAGGCATGTTTATATCGGCAACAACTAGATCGAATTGCTGTGTTCGCAATAGTTCAAGTGCGCGCACTCCATCATCGGCAACAGTTGGTGTGTAGTTAGATATTTTTAACGCATCGAAGAGCATGTCTCGCAGTGACTCTTCGTCATCAACAACCAAAATTCGACCCAGCGACACAGCCCTCACCCCTGCTCTAATGGTAACTATTGAATATTCATTCGCAGGAATTCCAAGTCTGCTTCACAGTATTTTCTAAGAAATAGCGTGGAATACTTAAAGCAAGATAACAGCGCGGACTAAGGAGTCCATCATGAAACTCAAAAAACTAGTTCCAGCCCTTGTAGCGGTATTTGCGCTATCACTTTCGAGTGCATCGGGCGCGTTTGCCCAATCCACTAACGCCGTTACAAAATCAGGGCACGGGCATAAGGTTGCTATTACTTCGCAAGAGGCGATTACTGCTTACCAAACTGCCGTACTCACCTTCACGGCAGCAAAAGCGGCTGCAGACGCAGCGCCTACTGACAAGGTGCTGGCGAAGGCTGCTAAGCGTTCCGCAAAAGAGATGAAGAAGTCTTACCGAATCGCGCGAACTGTAATCGCTAAGAATTTTCACAAAGCCGTTCGTGATGCCAAGAAGGCCTACCGAGCAGCCGTAAAGGGCAGGAAGGATCAGGCAGATGTTGTGGCTGCGGCTAAGGCGGCTAAGGAGTTGGCTATCGCGCAAGCGACGACAACCCGAGACAGCGACATGACGCTACTTAAATCACTTCGTCCGACTAAACCATAATTGTGCAAATTGAAAAGTCCCCGGCTTAACGCTGGGGACTTTTTGTTTGACAAGCCTACGGTCGCGGAGGCTTACGGTCCGCCCTGACTGTGCACGCCGCCATCAACATGAATGATTTCTCCAGTGGTCGCTGGGAACCAATCTGAAAACAACGCAACGCAAGCTTTTGCTGTTGGCACTGTATCGCTGGTATCCCAACCCAAAGGTGCTCGCTTTTGCCACAATGCCTCGAAGTCCTCAAAACCAGGGATCCCGTTTGCCGCCGTGGTCTGCAACGGACCTGCTGCAACTAAGTTAACTCTGTGACCTTTGGGGCCAAGCTCTCGAGCTAAGTACCGAGTCGTCGCCTCGAGGGCTGCTTTGGAAACACCCATCCAGTCGTAATACGGCCAAGTTACCGTGGCATCAAAATCTAAACCTAGAATCTGGCCTGCACGACCTTCCATCATTGGCAGGCATGCCACAGCCAATGACTTGAATGAAAAAGCAGATACTTCCAATGCAATCCGAACGTCCTCCCAAGGAGTGTTCAGGAAGTTGCCGCCTAAAGCAGAAGTCGGAGCAAAAGCGATTGAGTGCAGAACGCCGTCAAGGTGTGGCATGTATTCCGCTAATGCGGCAGGCAGGTTGGCCAAGTCGTCGTCGTTCGTTACATCTAGTTCAACTAAGGCCGGCTCGACTGGCAACTTGGCAGCGACACGCTTGGTGATGCTCGCCACTCGACCGTAAGACGAGAGCACAACATTGGCGCCCTCTTCTTGGGCAATCTTTGCCACATTAAAGGCAATTGATGACTCTTTGAGCACGCCTGTTACTAATAAATTTTTTCCGTCAAGAATTCCCATGATTGTCCTAGTGTCCCATACCTAGTCCGCCATCTACGGGAATGACAGCACCCGTAATGTAGCCTGCAGCGTCAGAAGCCAGGAAAGCTACCGCATCTGCCACCTCAGCTGGAGAGGCGTAGCGACCTAGTGGAACATTCGTGAGAATCTCATTCTTACGGTCCTCAGACAAATCAGCGGTCATGTCAGTGTCTACAAACCCCGGTGCAATTACATTGCAGGTGATGCCGCGAGAACCCAACTCGCGCGCTAGCGACCGAGCTGCGCCTACCAGACCTGCTTTCGATGCTGCGTAGTTAACTTGTCCTGCTGATCCCATGAGGCCTACGACGCTGGACATCAGAATAATTCGACCGCTTCGAGCCTTCATCATGGCTCTGGCGGCTCGGCGGGCAACGCGGATCGCGCCAACCAAATTGGTGTTTAATACATCGTTGATATCGTCATCGCTCATTCGCATAATTAGGCCGTCACGAGTGATACCAGCATTGGCTACGGCAACTGCTACTGGACCCCAGGTCTGCTCAATCAGGTCGAAGGCTGCATCAACGCTGGCACTGTCAGCAACATCACACTTGACCACATTAAGTCCAGCGATGGGCTCACCAGTGCGACTAGTTACAACGACTGTGTCACCATTTGCTACGAATTTCTCGGCGATAGATTTGCCGATTCCGCGGTTACCGCCCGTAATAAGCACAATTCGACTCATAGGTACAAGGTTAGTCGCCCTCGCAAGCAAATCCACGATTGGCTAACCTTTAGGCGTCTTCTAGACGAAAACCCACTTTCATGCCGACCTGAAAGTGAGCAATCTCACCATCAGTGATGTTGCCTCGAATTTCAGTGACTTCGAACCAGTCTAAATGTCGCAAAGTTTGTGAAGCTCGATTAATTCCATTGCGGATGGCTTTATCAACGCTTTCGGGCGATGTGCCAACTATCTCAGTGATGCGATATGTGCGATCAGCCATGCTATCTCCCAGATGCTATTTATTACTTATGACCGTAGCCTAGAGGTAGTAAATCTGTTTTGAAGGTGACTTATGGCGACTGAACCGGAAGTGTATGCGATTACTGAGGTGCAGTCTGGCACATCAGAAGAGCAGAAGCGGCGCCAGCGCACTTATCTAGTGGGCATGGGGATGCGCACTCTTTGTTTCGTAGGTGCGATAGTGGCAGATGGAGCCCTGCGCTGGGTTTTGGTGGCGGGCGCAATTTTGCTCCCATATCTGTGCGTGGTCCTTGCCAATGCTGGTCGCGAACGTGGACTTGTTGCAATGCCAACTGCTTTTTCTCGATCGAGCAGTAAGGCAATTACAAGTTCCACGGATGTAGAACAGTAATCTGGCTAGGTGTTTCGGTTTCTGCTCGCGCCCAAGTGGCTGGCAGTCACCCTTGTCGCGTTGCTATTACAGCCCGCTTTTTGGGAACTCTCGCAGTGGCAATGGCGACGCTTGCACCAACGAGAGCAGAGCAATTCCATCATTGTGAAAAATCAGAGACTGGATCCAGTGGCCCTAGAAGATTTGGTAACTGTCTCAAATTCAACTACGACAATTGACGCTAGCTACCAGTGGCGCACAGTAGATGTGGTCGGTACTTGGCTAACAGACAAGCAGGTTTTGGTTCGCAAACAATCTTATGAATCGAATCTGGGATTCTGGGTCCTCACCCCATTTGTAGCCACCAGCGGGGTGCAAGTACTGGTCAACCGCGGCTGGATACCGGCATCAGGTTCCGCTACTGATAGCCCAATAGTGCAACGACCACCTGTTGGATCTTGCGAACTACTAGGGCGAGTTAGATTGACCAAAGATCGTAAATCCGACAAGCCCACGGATTTACCTACTGGCCAGGTGGATGGCATTCAACCCGATGAAGTCTTAGACGGTGCTAATCTTGTGTCCAATGCCTATCTGGAATTAACAGCGAGCACGCCGCAAGCACTTACTCCAGATCTCCAGCCAATCCTTGCCCCAGAAATCTCTGAGGGACCGCACCGCTCTTACGCCTGGCAGTGGATATTCTTCGCCATTATGACTCTAATTGGCTGGGCTATTTTGGTTCGTAAAGAATTACAAGATCGTAACAAAACGGCCCACGACTAGAGGTGTAAAACCTGCATTTCTGGGTAAAGTAAACACAAGTTCTCAACCCTCTTAGGAGTCAATTAGATGGATTCACGTAATCCTGTCTTGAAAAAAATTAAGGCCCCAGTCGTATCCGATGAAGAATTAGCCCGCATTGTAAATGGCGGCCAGTTAGCCGGACAAGCCACACTCGTGGATGTCATCACGAATAGCGCCAAGGTTTTCGGCTTGGTCATCGTAGGCGCAGTTTTCGGCTGGGTGCAGGCGGCGAACAGTCCAATTATCGTCCTAGGGTCCTTCGCCCTCGCCCTCGTCCTTTCGCTGGTAAACACTTTCAAGAAGCAAGTTTCCCCCGCCTTAGTTTTACTCTATGGCGCGGTTGAAGGTGTGGCTCTGGGTGGAATTAGCCGCTGGATGGACACTGCCTACGGGCCAGGAATCGCACAGCAGGCACTCATAGGCACCATGACAGTATTTGCCATCATGTTGGGGCTGTATCAGTCAAAGATCATCAAAGTGAACGGCAAGTTCATGAAGATGTTCAGTATTGCTATGTTCTCCTATTTCGCCATTGCGATCGGATCACTCGTAGCCAGTTTCTTTGGCGTCGGGCAAGGTTGGGGTTTCAATGGAGTTGGTCAGATTGGCCTACTCCTGTGTGTTGCTGGTGTTGGATTAGCGGCCTTTTCCCTCGTGGTCGACTTTGAAGTCATCACTAATGCCCTAGCCCAGGGCGTGGAGCAGCGGGAATCATGGCGCTTGGCCTTCGGACTTACCGTATCTCTGGTATGGCTTTACACCGAACTTCTGCGCTTATTGGCAATTCTCAACCGCGATTAACTACTTTGCCTTGGCCTAGTGAATACGTAGCCATACCTACTAGGCCAAGGCAATCAAGTCTAAATAATCTTCATTCCACAAATCTTCTACGCCATCTGGCAGGAGAAGCACGCGTTCTGGTTTGAGTGCGGTTACCGCTCCCTCATCGTGTGTGACCAAGACAACTGCTCCTTCGAATGTGCCTAGCGCATCCAAAATCTCGGCTCGGCTAGCTGGGTCTAAGTTGTTGGTTGGCTCATCGAGCAATAACACATTAGCTGACCCGACAACTAACATTGCCAAACTCAATCGCGTTTTTTCACCGCCTGAGAGTACGCCAGCTGGCTTACTCACCGCGTCTCCAGAAAAAAGAAAAGAACCAAGCACACTTCGAATTTGTGCATCCGAAAGATTGGCTGCAACTGATGTCATGTTCTCCAGGACTGTGCGATCTTCATCCAGAGTTTCGTGCTCTTGGGCGTAGTAGCCAATCTTCAAACCGTGGCCAGGTTCTAGTTGTCCGGTATCAGGTTGGTCTACCCCTGCCAAAATCCGAAGCAGTGTAGTTTTTCCAGCTCCGTTTAATCCAAGTACCACTACCCGAGATCCGCGGTCTATGGCCAGATCAACATCGGTAAATATTTCGAGTGATCCATATGAGCGACTGAGGCCAGTGGCCATCAGTGGAGTTTTACCGCAAGGAGCTGGCGTTGGAAATCTGAGTTTCGCTACTCGATCTGACGCCCGCTCAGCTTCTAGACCCTCAAGTAATTTATTGGCTCGTTTTTGCATACTTTGGGCGGCTTTAGCCTTGCTGGCTTTCGCTCGCATTTTGTCTGCCTGGAATTGCAGGGCACTAGCAGTTCGTTCTGCATTAGCCCGCTCACGTTTTCGCCGTCGTTCGTCCGATTCTCGAGCTTCCAAATATTTCTTCCAGCCAACGTTGTAGACATCCAGAACCTGACGATTGGCATCCAAGTGAAATACTCTATTTACGGTGGCTTGCAAAAGTTCGACATCGTGACTTATCACAATCAGTCCACCAGAATGATTAGCAAGAAATGAGCGCAACCAGACGATTGAATCGGCATCTAAGTGGTTAGTCGGCTCATCCAGGAGCAAGGTGTCTGCACCACTGAACAAAATTCGAGCCAATTCAATCCGTCGCCGCTGACCGCCCGAAAGGGTGTTCAAAGTCTGCGTCAAAGCCGCAGGTGAAAGACCGAGTGCTCCAGCCAGTGCAGCAGCCTCACTTTCGGCAGCATAACCGCCAGCCGTTTGAAACTGCGCTTCCGCTGTTGTGTACTTGCGCATAGCCTTTTCACGAATGGCCTCGTCATCGCTAGCCATGTCGATCTCAAGTTGACGCATCCTAGAAATAATCTGATCTAATCCACGAGCGCTTAGTATTCGGTCCCGCGCAATAACATCAAGGTCGCCGGTGCGCGGGTCTTGTGGCAAATAGCCCACGGTGCCGCCAGCGACAACCTGCCCAGCTGCCGGTTGACTCTGACCGGCAAGGACTTTAGTCAGGGTTGTTTTGCCTGCGCCGTTGCGGCCAACTAGGCCAACTTTATCGCCGGCATCAATTCGAAAAGTAGCGCCAGCGAGCAAAAGCTCTGCGCCCGCACGCAACTCAATATCAGTGACTTGAATCATAAATACCTCTGAGGATAGAAAATGGAAAACAACTAATGTGATCGCATTAGTTCAGTAGAGGCATAAAGAGGTTCAGCATTTTAGATATTGAACCCTAAGGCACGAAGCATTTCTCGGCCGTCATCTGTTATCTTGTCTGGACCCCAAGGAGGCATCCAAACCCAGTTCAATTTGAAATCGGAAAGATGACCATCGAGTGCTGCGCGAGTTTGATCCTCGATAACATCGGTTAATGGACAGGCTGCTGAGGTGAGCGTCATGTTGATAGTCGCAACATTTGCAGAGTCAACCTCGACGTCATAAACCAATCCAAGGTCAACAACATTGATGCCCAACTCAGGATCGACTACATCACGCATCAACTCCAGTACATCCTCGGAGTTCATTGGTTCCATCGTCATTTTTCCCCCACTGTTGCCTGGTTTTGACCTAAAGCTTGAATGGCGGCGTCTTTCCATGCCATCCACGCAAGTAGCGCACATTTAACCCTAGCGGGATATTGGGCAACTCCCACCAAGGCAATCCCGTCGCCCAAAATCTCTTCATTTGGCTCCTCCATCCGCTGCAACATAGCCACCAGATGTCCGACAGCGAGTTCACCAGTTGGCAGAGTTTGACCATTGAGCTGATCAAACAAAATCGAGGCAGAGGCCTGACTGATTGAACACCCTTGATTTTGATAACTGACTAGGAGTTTTTGCCCATCCGCGGGATCTCGGGTTATTTGGAGCGTAATCTCATCCCCACAGGTTGGATTCACATGGTGGACTTGGGCGGTGAAATTATCGGCTAGCCCCTTGCCATGGGGATGTTTGTAATGATCCAGAATAATTTCCTGATACATCTGTTCTAACTGCATCAATTACTCCCGAAAAATTCCTGAGCTTGCCTAATTCCGTCTGCAAGTGCATGGATGTCTGCTAAATCGTTGTAAACATAAAAAGTTGCTCGCGTGGTTGCCGGGACCTCGTAACGGCGACACACTGGCCAAGCACAGTGATGGCCAACTCTTACTGCGATTCCAAGGCTGTCTAGCACTTGGCCTACATCATGCGGATGGATTCCTTCGACAACAAATGAAACCGCTGACCCTCGATCAGTGAAATCAGTAGGTCCGAGAATCCGCACCCCGTCGATGTCGCCTAAAGTAGCGAGTGCAACCTTTGTTAATTCGTGCTCGTGGGAAGCAACTTTATCCATCCCGATAGCTTGCAGATAATCGACCGCTGCCGAGAGTGCTACAGCTTGGGCAGCCATTGGAACGCCAGCCTCAAAGCGCTGTGGAGGTGGCGCAAATGTAGAGGCCTCCATTGTTACTGTCTCGATCATTGACCCACCAGAAATAAAAGGTGGAAGGCTAGCTAACAACTCAGATCGTCCCCACAAACAGCCAATACCCATGGGCCCGAGCATCTTGTGTCCACTCCATGTAATGAAATCAACATCGAGTTCGGAAACTGCAACTGGCATATGCGGAATGCTTTGGCAGGCGTCCAATACGACTATGGCATCGACTGCCCGGGCAGCGGCAGTTATTTTGGCAACGTCGTTGATTGACCCCAACAAATTAGATTGATGAGTAAAACTGACAACTTTGGTGCGGGGCGTGATAACCGTAGTTAAGTCAGAGTAGTTCAACCGACCATCATCTGTTAGACCAATCCATTTCAGTACTGCACCAGTTTTTGCACATAACTCTTGCCATGGCACCAGGTTGGAGTGATGTTCCATTTCAGTGACAACAACTTCGTCGCCTTCGACTAAAACGAACCGCTCAGCACCTGCCGGAAGCGTCTCTCCCCTGAGTTGCTTCAAAGTTGCATTCACAAAACTGTAGGCGATTAGGTTGATTGCCTCAGTAGCGTTCTTAGTGAAGATTAGATCGTTTGCTTGTGCGCCGATAAATGCGGCAATGTTCTGCCTAGCTTTTTCAAAGGCTATAGTTGCTTCCTCTGCTAGCTGATGAGCTCCTCGGTGAACTGCAGCATTGTGTGTTTCATAGAAATTGCGCTCGGCATCTAGTACTGAAGTAGGTTTCTGGGAAGTTGCTCCACTGTCTAGATAAATAAGTTTTTTGCCATCACGAACTGTCCGCGCCAAGATTGGAAAATCTTTGCGGATAGCTGCGACATCAAGCACCGACATATTTAAGCAGTGACGTACTGCGCGTAACCGTTCTCTTCGATCTCGGCAGCCAACTCTGGTCCACCTTCACGAACGATTCGACCATCGTAGAACACATGAACGAAATCAGGCTTAACATAACTAAGAATCCGAGTGAAGTGGGTGATCAGCAACACGCCTGTGTCGCCGGATTCGATAACTCGATTTATGCCGGTAGACACCACTCGAAGGGCGTCGACATCTAGACCCGAATCCGTTTCATCCAAAATTGCGATTTTCGGTTGCAGAAGCTCAAGCTGCAAAATCTCGGCTCGCTTACGCTCACCACCTGAGAATCCCTCGTTAACGCTTCGTTCTGCAAATACTTCATCGATTTGCAGATCGGCCATTGCCCCTTTTACTTCCTTAATCCAGTTGCGCAGATTAGGAGCTTCGCCGCGAATTGCGGTTGCAGCCGTGCGCAAGAAGTTAGACATAGATACGCCTGGAACTTCAACTGGATACTGCATCGCTAGGAACATGCCGGCGCGCGCCCGTTCGTCCACGCTCATCTCCAAGACATCTTCGCCGTCTAGAGTTACGGTGCCGCCAACGATGTCATACTTTGGATGTCCAGCTATGGCATAAGCAAGTGTGGACTTGCCAGAACCATTAGGGCCCATCAGCGCATGAGTTTCACCAGCTCGCACTGTTAGATCTACGCCGCGCAGGATGTCCTTAGGTCCATCATCAGTGCTGACTTGCACCTGAAGATTTTTGATTTCTAGTACGGACATGGCTATCTCCTAGTTTCGTTGAGGGTAATTTGAACTTCTGGGTCATCACCTTCGGCAAGTGTGACAGTGTGCACCTGCACTGGGGTTGTTGCAGGCGGGCCTAGTGGCGCGCCGGTCTTTAGATCGAAAATTGCTCCGTGCATCCAGCACTCAATGGTGCAATTAATGACATCGCCTTCACTAAGTGAAACTTCAGCGTGCGTGCAGATGTCGTCAATGGCATGAAGTTCCCCATCAACCTGCACAACACAAACATCTAGATCATCCACGGTTACTCTGTGTGGCTTTCCATCAGCAAAGTCGGATAGCCTACCTACAATTGAACTGTGTGACATTAGGCACCACCTGCCAACTTGGTTTCCAAACGTTCACGCACAGTGTCATTGATTTCCGGAACTGCAATCTGATTCAACAGGTCTTCAAAGAACCCGCGCAGTACTAAGCGACGAGCTTCGTCGGCAGGAATACCGCGAGATTCTAGATAGAACAATTGCTCGTCATCAAAGCGACCAGTAGTGCTTGCATGCCCTGCGCCAGCAATCTCACCAGTTTCAATTTCCAGATTTGGTACTGAGTCTGCCCGGCCGCCATCGCTTAGTACCAAATTGCGATTGATTTCATAGGTGTCAGTTCCAATTGCATTCGAGCGAATTAAAACATCGCCCACCCAAACAGTGTGGGCATCTTTGCCGTTCAGCGCACCTTTGTACATCACATTGCTTCGACAATTTTCCACACTGTGATCAACGAAAAGCCGTTGTTCAGCATGTTGTCCTGGTCCGGCAAAATACAGGCCAATCAGGTCCACAGAACCACCGGGCGCTGTGTAATGAACACTCGGCAGAATTCGAACAAGATCACCGCCGAGCGTCACCACCACATGTTTGACTGAACTGTCTCGACCTACTGAGATGCGATGCTGACCAGCATGTACCGCATCGTCAGCCCAGTCCTGCAGTGATACAACGGTTAAGTTTGCTCCGTCAGCCACGTTGATATCTAAGTTGATTACATTTGTGCCAGAACCAACATGATTGATGATTACTACCGCTTTTGAGAATGCGGCAGCGTTGATGTCGAGCTGCCCGTATTGATAACTACCATTGCCAGTAATGGTGATTATCTGAGCATCTACTTCGACATTTTTTGCGATGTCGAGGCGGGCAACACTAGCAACTTTGTTCCAGGCGGCCGCCGAAACACGATCAGTAAACCCTCGGCGTTCATCCGATTTAACTGCAGTCGGCGAGAAGGTAACCCCATCAGACACATCAGCTACAACACAAATAGTTGTGCCTTCTGGCGTGACTAACTCGTGCAGACCAGCCAAGCGTTTAAGTGGAGTGAAGCGCCACTCTTCTTCCCGTCCTGTTGGAACCGGAAAATCAGTGACCTCTAGCGAAACAATGGCTGGTGAATGGTCCGTAGCGGGGACCAGCGAAACTTCGTGTTCAGTTACAGCAGTCACGATTATCCGACCGCGCCTTCCATTTGAAGCTCGATCAACCGGTTTAGTTCGAGGGCATATTCCATTGGAAGTTCGCGTGCAATCGGCTCAACGAAGCCTCGAACAATCATGGCCATTGCTTCGTCCTCATTCATGCCGCGTGACATCAAATAGAACAATTGGTCTTCGGAAACTTTGGATACAGAAGCTTCGTGACCTAGCGATACATCATCTTCACGAACATCTACGTATGGGTAGGTGTCTGAACGTGAGATGTCGTCAACGAGTAGCGCGTCACACTTAACCGTGCTCTTTGAACCATGGCAACCTTCAAGAACCTGAATCAAGCCACGGTATGAAGTGCGACCACCGCCACGAGCAACAGACTTACTGATAATTGACGAAGAGGTAAACGGTGCTGCGTGCACCATCTTGGCCCCCGCATCTTGATGCTGACCTTCACCAGCAAAAGCGATAGAGAGCGTCTCACCTTTTGCATGCGGGCCTTGTAACCAAATGGCTGGGTACTTCATGGTGACCTTTGAACCAATGTTGCCGTCAACCCATTCCATGGTTGCACCTTCGTGAGCTACTGCCCGCTTGGTTACCAAGTTGTAAACATTGTTAGACCAGTTTTGAATTGTGGTGTAACGACAACGCGCACCCTTTTTCACGATAATCTCAACAACTGCGGAATGTAATGAATCACTGCTGTAAATCGGTGCGGTGCAGCCTTCTACGTAGTGCACATACGCGTCTTCATCAACAATGATCAGCGTGCGCTCAAACTGTCCCATGTTTTCGGTGTTGATTCGGAAATAGGCCTGAAGTGGAATCTCGACATGAACACCCTTCGGCACATAAATAAATGAGCCGCCTGACCACACGGCGGTATTCAATGCAGCAAACTTATTGTCACCAACCGGAATTACCGTGCCAAAATACTCGCGGAACAATTCCTCGTGCTCACGCAAGCCGGTATCAGTGTCGACGAAGATGACTCCTTGTTCTTCTAAGTCTTCGCGGATCTTGTGATAAACAACTTCACTTTCATACTGAGCTGCAACACCTGCAACCAGACGCTGCTTCTCGGCTTCTGGGATGCCCAAACGGTCATAAGTGTTTTTGATATCGTCTGGTAAATCTTCCCAACTTGAAGCCTGCTTCTCTGTAGAGCGCACAAAATATTTAATATTGTCGAAATCAATACCAGTTAGGTCACTTCCCCAGTTTGGCATTGGCTTTTTGCCAAAGAGGTTAAGACCGCGAAGGCGTAAATCTAGCATCCAATCTGGCTCGCTTTTGAGACCTGAGATGTTTCGAACGACTTCCTCGTTGATGCCACGCTTTGCATTGGAACCAGCGACATCGGCATCGTGCCAGCCGAACTCATAATTGCCTAGCGCATCTAATTGTTCTTGTTGGGTCGTCATGCGGTTTCCCTTCGGGTATTTGGCACCATGGTGGTACAAATCGGATTTCCTTTTGCAATCGTGGCAAGTCTGGTCACATGTACACCGAGTAACTCGGAGAACATGGCCCGCTCGGCCTCGCAAATCTGTGGGTACTGTTCGGCTACATCACCTATTGGGCAGTTGTGCTGGCAAATTTGTGCCGCATTCCCAGCGCCCTTAGTGATGTCGGAGGCGTAGCCATCTGAGTTCAACGCTTCAACCAAGGCGTGCACCCGATCGGTCATCGAATTTTGTGCAGTTATTTCTGGATGATTTGCTGCAAATGTGGCAGCTAGCTGCTCGGCGAATTCGATTACTGCTGCTTCGCCGCCTTTTTGTTCTAAGAATTTCACGGCTGCAAGTGCGATACTCTCCTCGCGCTTACCAAAAGTAGCTCGACCTTTTGCAGTTAGCGAAAATACTCGAGCCGGACGACCGCGACCGCGACTTGAATTCAATGCGCCTGGCCCGTACGGAGCTCGCTCGCTGAATTCAACTAGACCCTGCTCGGTCAAGGTATCCAGATGCTTCCGGATTGCTGCACTTGTCAGGTTCAATAATTCAGCCAAAGCAACCGGAGTCATAGCTCCGTGTTGCAGGAGCGCCTGGGCTACATTGCCGGCACCTGAATTAGTTATTTTCACAACTCCATTGTTGCGTATTTCCCGAATTACCGCCAATTAAGGGCATTAGCCTGATTTGACCGAGCAAGTTAGTCAGTAGGCTTGCTCTGTGCCTCTTGTTTTAACCGCCTGGCAGCGTGGAATTTTGCGTGCCAATTTGATTGCCCAGACTGCAATTGTGGTTACCGGGGCGCTTGTCCGGGTGACCTCCTCGGGGCTTGGCTGCCCAACCTGGCCCGAATGTGTCCCAGGTTCGATTACCCCTACGAGCGCGCAAACCGAGTCTTGGCACAAGTACGTTGAGTTTGGCAATCGATTACTAACTGGCGTGCTGATGCTGATCGCACTGGCGGCGCTTGTCACGGTTTTACTTATCAATCGTCAGCGCAGGGCAGGTGGGTTACCGACCCGACCTTATTTAACCAAATTAGCCTTCGGGGTGGTTGCTGGGATTTTGTTCCAAGCCGTACTTGGTGGCATCACAGTTCTAACTGGTTTGCACCCGTTGACTGTTGCTGCTCACTTTTTGGTCTCGACTGGCCTGATCTGCGTTTCCTACTTCCTCCTACTTCGAGCCAGTGAAGCAAATGAAGCAGTAAGTAATGCAACCGCCAAGCCCGTTAAGTATTTGATCCAAGCAATCACTGCGCTAGTACTTGTGATCATTGTCCTGGGCACATTAGTCACCGGCACTGGGCCGCACGCTGGCGATAATGCAGATGTTCCGCGCTTAGGCCTTGACCCAGTTACCGTCTCTCATGTTCATGCAACTGCTGTGCAGCTCTTCTTTGGGCTTCTGATTGGTTTAATTGTGGCGGTACTGGCTAACAACTCGAATCGGATTTTCTTGAGGCGCTCACTGATTTTGCTAGCTGTTGGTTTAGCTCAGGGCGCTATTGGTTACATCCAATACTTCACCGGCTTACCTTGGGTGCTAGTGGCATTGCATGTCTTGGGCGCTTGCGTATTATGGCTTAGCACTTTGCACCTGTTAGCTCTAACAGTTTCGCCAAAGTTACCAGCTAAGGCAGAAGTTGCTTGATAAATGGATCTAATCCGATCATCAAGAACAACAGCGAGAGATATGTTATGGACCAGTGAAATAGTCGCATTGGTTTAAGGTCAGCTACACCATTTTTGACTCTTGTGCGAAGCGCATATCCCTCGGCCAAAAAGAAGCCACCCAATGTCATTGCTACCAGGTCATAAACGATTGACATGTCGGCGGCCAAGTTTAGAGTCCAAGAAACAGCAACCATCACCCAGGAGTAAGCGATGATCTGGTTTGCAACTTTTTCATCGCTGGCAACCACTGGCAGCATCGGAATATCTGCTCGCGCGTAGTCTTCGCGATAGCGCAGTGATAGCGGCCAATAGTGTGGCGGAGTCCAAAAGAAAATGATGAGAAAAAGAACCAAGGGCACTACGGTCAATTTGTTCTGAACAGCTGCCCAACCGATTAGCACCGGCATACAACCTGCTGCCCCACCCCACACGATGTTTTGTGCAGTCCGGCGCTTCAGCACCATCGTGTAGCCAACAACATAAAAGGTAATCGCCCCTAAGCCGAGCCAAGCTGATAAAGAATTAACTTTAAGCCAAAGTACCCCAAAGGAGGCAATAGACAGCAGTGCACCAAACGTCAAAATCTTGGCTCCTGAAATCTCGCCCGTAGCCGATGGACGATTCTCGGTGCGATGCATAAGCGCATCTATGTCCCGATCCCAATAACAGTTGAGTACATTCGAGCCGGCAGCAGCTAAAGCACCACCGAATACTGTCCAGCAGACAAGTGCCAGAGGCGGAAAGCCGTCGGCGGCAAGAAACATCGTGGGAATAGTTGTTACTAAAAGCAGTTCAATGATTCGGGGTTTCGTAAGTGCAACATAGGCACCAATTCGGCCTAGCCGACTAGATTTTGCCGATGCGCGAACTTCGGAAGAACTGTTTGTGGAAGCCGCTGACACTCCTTCAGTCTACCTTCGCTCTGAGTGGCAGTCCCCTTTACCTTCACCGCTGACCAAGACCGGCAAACTTTGGCAATGTCACCGTAATTCTGCGCGACCTATTGACTACGCTAAAGGGTGTGACCGAATTCTCGTGGCAACCAATTGATGACCAAGCGGTAGTTACCGCCCGATGTCTGGCAATGGACAGTGTGCAAAAGGTTGGCAACGGCCACCCAGGCACGGCCATGAGCTTAGCCCCAGTTGCCTACCTGCTCTTTCAAAAGTTTCTCCGCCACGATCCAACTGATCCACACTGGCTTGGCCGTGATCGATTCGTGCTCTCAAATGGCCACAGCAGTCTGACGCTTTACATTCAGCTTTTCCTTTCTGGGTATGGACTTGACTTGGATGATCTGAAGTCATTTCGTACCTGGAATAGCCAAACTCCCGGTCATCCGGAATTTGGACACACTGCAGGAGTTGAACTAACAACTGGTCCGCTTGGCACTGGCTTAGCCAGCGCCGTTGGGATGGCCATGGAAGCCCGATACCTACGCGGCCTGCTTGATGATTCGGCACCGACTGGAACCAGCATCTTTGATCATCGCATTTGGGTAATTGCAGGTGATGGTTGTTTGCAAGAAGGTATTACCTCTGAGGCTTCTTCACTTGCTGGCCATCAAGAACTTGGCAATCTAGTAGTGATTTACGATGACAATCACATTTCAATCGAAGGTGACACGGCGGTGTCATTTAGCGAGGATGTGTTAGCGCGCTACACCGCTTACGGCTGGAATGTGGACCATGTAGACATGGCAAGCGATGGCAGCGTAGACATTAAAAGCCTCGATGCAGCCTTAACCCGAGCAACAGCAGTAACTGACCGTCCGACCATTGTTCGAGTGCGAAACATAATTGGTTGGCCAGCTCCCAATTTGCAGAACACTGGAAAAGTACATGGCTCAGCGTTGGGTGAGGCTGAAGTTGCCGCAACTAAGTCACTGCTTGGTGTAGATCCAGCAGAAAGTTTTGTGGTACCGGCCGAAGTTCTAGCGCACACTCGAAGCGTTGCAGACCGCGGTCAGGTATTGCGCCTTGCTTGGGAAGAACGATTTGTGCACTGGCAAGCGGATAACCCAGATAAAGCTGCTTTACTTGAACGCCTTAAAGCACGAATCTTGCCTGCCAACTGGCACGAAGATTTGCCTAAGTTCGCTTCTGGTACCGAGATTGCTACTCGTAAGGCTTCTAGCGAGGTCATTCAGGCTATAGCTGCTGCCCTTCCAGAATTCTGGGGTGGCTCCGCCGATTTGGGCGAGAGCAATCTAACAGTTATCGAGGGTGGAAAGTCTTTCTTGCCCGCATCTAGCGATATGCCTGATGCCAGCACGCATGGGCGAATTCTGCATTTTGGTATTCGCGAATTTGCAATGGGTGCAATCTTGAACGGAATTGCCACTAGTGGGCTAACTCGCCCATTTGGTGGGACATTCTTGGTCTTTAGCGACTTCATGCGTGGCGCTGTCCGCCTAGCCGCCTTGATGGATTTGCCCGTGACTTATGTGTGGACTCACGACTCAATTGGCGTCGGTGAAGATGGTCCAACCCATCAGCCGATTGAACACCTTTGGGCACTTCGCGCGATTCCAAACCTTGCGGTTATTCGCCCAGCTGATGCCAACGAAACGACAAGCGTTTGGCAGGCGGTAATCGAGAACAACAAGCCGGCCGCCTTAGCGCTTTCGCGTCAGAACCTGCCGGTTTTAGAAAGCGCGCACACAACAAATGTCGAACTAGTTAAGCGTGGAGCCTACATAATCGTTGATGGCTCGTCTGCACCACAGGTTGTGTTAATTGCAACGGGTTCCGAAGTTAGCATCGCAATTGCAGCACGCGAACTGCTTGAAGCCGATGGCATTAGTACACGTGTTGTGTCAGCACCATGTTTGGAGTGGTTTGACGAACAGAGCGCTGAATATCGCGAATCTGTTTTGCCAAGTTATGTCTCGGCACGAGTGGCTATCGAAGCCGGTATCGCACAGGGCTGGTGGAAATATGTTGGCCATAGTGGCGAGGTAATCAGTATTGAACATTTTGGCGCCTCCGCTTCGGCAGGCAAGCTTTACAGTGAATTTGGACTAACCGCTGAAGCAATCGTTGCAACGGCAACCGCACTAGTAACTAATGAATCGAAGTAAGAAATGCAAAATGAACGACTGGCCGCGCTGTATGAAGCGGGAGTATCTATTTGGATTGATGATCTAGATCGCCACCGGATTGAGTCTGGCAACCTGCAACAACTAATCGATACAAAGAGTGTTGTCGGCGTTACAACCAACCCGAGCATATTTGAAAAGGCCATGACTTCTGGTTTGGCCGAATATCAGCCACAACTGGCAGAACTTGCAATCTCCGGGGCATCAGCCGAGGAAGCAGTACGAGCCTTGACAGTGCATGATGTGAGCGCAGCCTGCGATATCTTTCTACCGGTCTGGGAAAAGTCTGGCCATGTTGACGGTCGTGTTTCTCTTGAAGTTGATCCGAGATTGGCTAATGACACCGCTGGCACCATTGCGCAAGCACAAGAACTCTGGCTGGCAGTAAACAGACCAAATCTCATGATCAAGATTCCCGCAACCAGAGCAGGTTTGCCAGCAATCACAGAGACTCTAGCTGCGGGAATCAGCGTTAATGTAACTCTGATCTTCTCCCAAGCTCGTTACCTCCAAGTGCTAGATGCTTGGCTAGCTGGCCTAGAGAAAGCCGAAGCTAATCGCCACGACCTTAGCTTGATCGAATCTGTTGCTTCATTTTTTGTTAGTCGAGTAGATACTCTTGTCGACAAAGAACTTGATGCACTTGGTACACCCCAGGCTGCAGCTGTCCGCGGAAAAGCAGCGATTGCTAACGCCCACCTGGCTTGGCAGGCATTCCTAGAGGTAACCGCTGGGCAACGCTGGAAGGATTTACAAAGTAAAGGTGCCCACGTGCAGCGACCACTCTGGGCCTCAACCGGCGTAAAAGACCCAACTTACGAAGACACTCGTTATGTTGTTGAACTTGTTGCATCTAACACCGTGAACACCATGCCCGAAGCCACATTGAATGCCGTGGCAGATCATGGCGTTGTGCGTGGTGACACTGTAACCGGCACAAGCGCTACTGCTCGTCAAGTTTGGGCTGATTTAGCTGAACTTGGAGTCTCAGCCGACGCAGTATTCACAGAACTTGAAACTGACGGAGTAAGTAAGTTCATTGCTGCTTGGGAGCAGCTACTTGCAAGTATCGAAACTGCGCTGCAGGGTGCCAAGTGAACAACCCATTACGTGATGTAAACGACCGAAGGCTCCCCCGAGTTGCTGGCCCTTGTTCGCTAATCATTTTCGGTGTTACTGGCGACCTTGCTCGTAAAAAAGTGATGCCTGCAATCTACGATCTTGCAAATCGTGGGCTGCTGCCACCAGGGTTTGCCCTGGTGGGTTTTGCCAGACGCGATTGGGAAACCCAGGACTTCGCGCAAATCGTGCATGACTCAGTTCGTGATCATGCCCGCACTGAGTTTCGTGAGGAGGTTTGGCAGCAACTGGCATCAGGCATTCGTTTTGTTGCTGGGGATCTTCACAGTGATGAATCATTCGACGAGTTACGCAGAGTTGTTGACGAATTAGACGCCACTCGTGGCACCCAAGGTAATCATGCTTTCTATCTTTCGATTCCGCCGGGTCTTTTTCCAGATGTGATTAATCAACTTCGCCGCTCAGGACTGGCAAATGCAGCCAAAGATGCCTGGCGGCGAGTTGTGATTGAGAAACCGTTTGGTCACGACACTCAGAGTGCTCGCGAACTAAATAAAGTTGTTGGCACAGTTTTCGACAGTGGCTCGGTCTTCCGCATTGACCACTACCTTGGCAAAGAAACTGTGCAGAATATGTTGGCGATTCGCTTTGCCAATGCCATGTACGAACCTATTTGGAATTCAAACTATGTAGACCACGTGCAGATCACAATGGCCGAAGACATTGGCATCGGTGGTCGAGCTGGCTACTACGATGGGATTGGCGCAGCTCGTGACGTAATCCAAAATCATTTACTTCAACTTCTAGCGCTTACTGCGATGGAAGAACCGAATTCTTTCCTCGCCGATTCGGTACGAATCGAGAAGGAAAAAGTGCTCAGCGCTCTGGTGCTCCCTCGTGACATCGAAAAACATAGTGCGCGCGGGCAGTACGCTGCCGGCTGGCAAGGTGGAGTTGAAGTTAAAGGCTACCTTGAAGAAGATGGCATTGACCCCAACTCGATCACTGAAACTTATGCTGCAATTCGCGTAGATATCGATAACCGTCGCTGGGCTGGCGTCCCGTTCTACTTGCGTGCTGGCAAGCGATTGGGCCGGCGTGTGACTGAAGTAGCAGTAACTTTCAAACGTGCTCCGCATTTGCCGTTTAGCTCAACTGCAACACAGGAACTTAGTAACAATGTGATTGTGTTCCGGATTCAGCCAGATGAGGGCATGACAGTGCGATTCGGATCTAAAGTTCCGGGTACCGCCCTTGAAGTTCGTGACGTCAACATGGATTTTGCCTACGGCGACACGTTCACCGAGGCAAGCCCAGAGGCGTACGAGCGTTTGATTCTGGATGTACTTTTAGGTGACCCACCGCTGTTCCCGCGTCATTCAGAAGTTGAGCTTCAATGGAAAATTCTTGATCCAATTTTGGAACGCTGGGCAAAGCGTGGCCAACCCGAGCAGTATCACAGCGGTGGTTGGGGCCCACAAAGCGCTTACGAAATGATGGCCCGCGATGGTCGGATGTGGCGCCGACCATGATCAATTTAGAGAACACTCAAGCAAATGCTGTTGCGGCGGCTATCAACGAAGAGCGACGCCGTATGGGTAGCCCTACAGTTGGTATGGTTCTCACACTGCTGATACTGACTGACGAAATGCACCAAGCCGAAGCTCTGTCAGCGGCAAGTATCGCAGCGCGTGAGCATCCGATGCGTGTGATTGCTTTGATTGAACGCCCTGGTCGAGACACGGCTCATCTTGATGCCCAGATTCAAGTTGGTGGCGATGAAGGTCCTGGCGAACTTATAGCCTGCCGCCTACATGGAGAGCTTGCTAAACATGCAGGGTCAGTGGCTATTCCGCTATTGCTTCCTGACACACCTGTTGTTGCCTGGTGGCCGGGTGAAGCACCAGATAACCCATCATCCGATCCCATTGGCATGCACGCTCAGCGCCGCATTACCGACACCAACAACACAGCGAGCTACATTCAAGAGCTTGGCATTCGGTTATCCAACTACAAACCAGGTGACACCGACATTGCCTGGACCCGCACAACCCCTTGGCGATCAATGCTGGCCGCTGCGTTAGATCAGCCTGTTGGTCGCGTTCAAGAAGTGGTTGTGCATTCCGAAGCACGGTTAGCGAGTTCCTTGTTACTTGCCGGTTGGTTACGCAAGCGCCTGCATGTGCCGACAAAAATTGTGCACGACAAAGGGCCGGGTATTACAAAAGTTGTTCTAAAAACCACACAGGGCGAGGTTTCACTGTCTCGTCCCGATGGTCGCGTGGCTCAACTCTCTATTCCTAACGCGCCGGAGTCACCTGTTGCACTGCCTCGACGCAACATGGCCGAACTTTTGGCTGAGGAACTTCGCCGACTAGATCCTGACGAGATTTACTTGCAGGCCTTGCGTGGTGTTGATGCTGTGTTGCATCCAACGCCAAAGAGTGAAGCGAAGAAAGCAAAAGCACCAATCAAATCGAAGACGAGTGCTAAGTCTGCTAGCAGTAAGACAAAGACCGATTCGGCTAAAGCTAAACCTGCTACATCATCAGCAAAACCGAAGAAGAAATCAAAGTAGTCATGGGCGACATCCAAGTCACTTCCCTGCCAACGCCTGACGAAGTTGTCGATGCAGTTGTTGCTGACCTGGTTGAATTGATCTCCGCGAAGTCGACAGCGGGCGCGGATGTGCACATCGCACTCACCGGTGGCACAGTTGGCGTGGCTATCAACGCCGCCTTACTATCAAACCCAGTAGTTCAAAAAACTCGCACACTTCACCTTTGGTTCAGCGACGAGCGCTATGTTCCGCGCGGGCACGAAGATCGTAACGATTTGAATTTGGAGCCACTGCTTGAAAGTTTCCTGGGCAAAGTTCATCATGTTGCTGGTCCGGAAACCAGTGAAAATGTTCAGGCTTCAGCAGCGGCTTACGCGCAGGAACTTCATCTTGCTACCACCACGCGATTTTGTGCCGACAATACGTTGATGGATGTCTCAATCATCGGACTTGGTCCAGATGGACATGTCGCCTCAATTTTCCCGCATTCAGATACGCTGTATTCAACGGAAGCAGTTGTCGGAGTTACAGATAGTCCTAAACCACCGCCAGTTCGAGTGTCTTGGACTTACCCAACTATCAATGCATCACGCCAAGTTTGGATTGTGGCCTGTGGCGAAGCTAAGTCCCAGGCCGTTGCCAACATTCTGGTCGATGAACCGATTACGGAGCAGATGATTGCTCAAACTCCAGCTTGTGGTGTGCATGGCAAATTTGAAACTCGCCTCATAACTGACTTCGCCGCTAATTAATCAACTTCGGTCGTTCGAGAATAATTGGCAGGACCCAATTCGCCTTACCCTGCGGTTGCTTGTCCAAGTTGTTTGACGATGTATGTGTTGATGGATTCCTGACGCTCTGCGGCGTCAAAGGCAACCTTTTTGTGCAGATCTGGACCGAGTCGCAAATTGAATTTGCCTGAGAATGTTCGTTCATCCCATGGCTTGGGTATCTCCTCACCTCCAGAAATCAGGTCTCGCAATACTTCTTCCACTACCGAGGTGAGGCCATTGAGCGCAGATTCCCGTGAATCAGAACACCAGGACAAAGATGGGAATTCAATGACTGTTGCAATGTATTCACTGTCTTGAGCCGACCAAGAGATTCGATATGTGTAATGATCTGCCTGAACTGCTACGGCTTGTTTTTTCTTAGTCGCTATTTGTCTGATCCAATCTTATGAATTAAAGGCATTTCAGAGTAGTACTGCTTATAGAACCATATGAAAGTCACTCATCCACAGGCTTTGGAGTTGCCTACTGGGAGTTCACCCTGTCGGTTGGATGTAATCCGTCTGGCAAATCCCCCACCGCAAACAAAAAAGTGGCCCCAAGTTTCCCCAGAGCCACTTCAAAAGTTTGTTAGTTGCCGCGCAAGCGAGCCATTGCCTCTACTAGAACTTCAAGGCCGTCTTCTTCATTACGACGCTCTTCAACATAGGCCAAGTGAGTTTTGTAAGGCTCGGTCTTGATTTCCTGCGGTGGGTTTTCACGATCTAGGCCAGCTGGTAGACCACACTTTGGGCAGTCCCATTCGATTGGGAATTCTGCATCGTGAGCGAAACTTGGCGAAGTCTCGTGACCTTGGGCGCAGAAGTAGGAAATCAGAATCCGAGGAGCGGCATCACCACGCTCAGCTTCACCCATAGGTCCAGCGCCTACTCGACTTCCACGAATTGCACTACCACTTGGCATAAGGCACTATCCCTTTCGAATTAAAAGTTAATCAAGAATTACTTGAGCAAAAGACCAAGAGTTACGATAGCCGCCACCCAAATGACAGCAAGTGCAATCGTGATGCGGTCCAGATTTCGCTCGGCAACCGATGAGCCACCAAGAGAACTGCTTACGCCGCCGCCGAAAAGATCGGATAAACCGCCACCTTTACCTTTGTGCAAAAGAATTAGCACAATCAGTAAAAAGCTGGTGATGGCCAAAACAACCTGTAATGCCGCGATCATTCGTATCTCCTGAACTGCCCAGTTTCGGGCAACTTCTTCATTTTACCCGACTTTATGACAAAGTCGGGCCAACTCTCGGACTATCCGTGCAATCGGTAGCGACAAACAGCCACAAACTCATCAGGATCAAGGGATGCGCCGCCGACAAGACCACCATCAACATCTGGCTGAGCCATGATTGAGGCCACATTGTCCGACTTCATTGAACCGCCGTACAGCACACGAACTGCATCAGCAGTTGTCTGATCGTAAAGCTCGGCAACGCGGGCACGGATAGCACTACACACTTCTTGAGCATCTTCAGGAGTTGCAACCTCGCCCGTGCCAATCGCCCAGACGGGTTCGTAGGCAATAACCAAACCTGCTACCTGCTCGCTTGTTAAACCAGCGAGTGCGCCATCAACCTGAGCCAATGTGTACGAAACCTGATCGCCAGCCTTGCGGATGTCTAGACCTTCGCCAACACAAACAATCGGGGTCACTTCGTTACGAAGTGCCGCAACTGTTTTTGCGTTTACGATTTCATCTGATTCACCGTGGTACTGGCGACGCTCCGAGTGCCCAACAATTACGAATGAACAGCCAAGCTTTGCCAACATCACACCACTGATCTCGCCTGTGTACGCACCCTTGTCATGCTGTGACAAATCCTGAGCGCCGTACTTGATTGAATACTTGTCGGCGTCAATCAAGGTCTGCACGGATCGCAGATCAGTGAACGGGGCACATACAGCTACATCAAGGTTTGCGTAGTCTTCGTCATTAAGCATGTATGCAAGTTTTTGCACAAGTGCAATGGCTTCTAGATGATTAACATTCATCTTCCAGTTGCCGGCCATCAATGGCGTGCGTGACATTTAGTTCTCCTCTAGTACAGCGATACCCGGCAGGTTCTTACCTTCTAGGAATTCCAAGCTTGCGCCACCGCCAGTTGAAATGTGACTGAATCCAGCTTCGTCAATACCAAGTAAGCGCACAGCAGCAGCACTATCGCCGCCGCCGACAACTGTCATGCCATCAACTTTGGTGATTGCCTCTGCGATTGCGCGAGTACCAGCAGCGAATGCTGGCATTTCGAATACGCCAAGTGGACCATTCCAAACAACGGTTTTTGCTTCAGCAAGTTTGCTAGCAAAAAGTTCGCGGGTAGCCGGACCGATGTCCAGGCCTTCCCACTCATCTGGGATGGAGTCAGAAGCAACAATCTGGGTGTTGGCATCAGGTGCGAAATCGTCAGCGATAACGAAATCAACAGGCAGAACGAGTTCAACACCAGTTGCTGCAGCCGTCTGGATTAAACCTTTAACCGTTTCAACCTGATCAACTTCAAGAAGCGATTTACCGACTGAGTAGCCCTGAGCCACCAAGAATGTGTAGGCCATACCGCCACCAACAATTAGACGATCGACAGACTTCAACAGGTTCTTGATAACGCCAAGTTTGTCGCTAACCTTTGAGCCGCCCAGCACAACTGCATATGGACGCTCTGGATCAGTGAGAACCTTGGTGAATACCTTTGTCTCAGCCTCAACCAAGTAACCAGCAGCATGTGGTAATGCGCGCGCAAGATCGGTAACCGATGCCTGTTCGCGGTGCACAACACCAAAACCGTCGCTGACGTAAAGGTCGCCAAGCTGTGCCCATTCAGCAGCTAGGGCAGCACGCTCTTCGGCAACTTTGCTGGTTTCGCGTGCATCAAAACGCACATTCTCCAGCATTGCTACCTGACCAAAGTCAATACCGGCAACAGTTGCAGCAGCTTCTGGGCCACTGGTAACAGGCGAAAGTGCCACAGGTGCGCCCAGCAACTCCCCTAGACGGGTTGCTGCTGGGGCAAGTGAATACTTCGCATCTGGTTCACCCTTTGGTCGGCCAAGGTGAGCTAGAACCACAACCTTGGCACCCTTATCCAGGAGCGCTTTGATTGTTGGAATACTCGCCCTGATACGACCATCGTCGGTGATTATGCTGCCATCAAGTGGCACGTTTAGGTCACTACGGACTAAAACGGTCTTGCCAGCAACGTCTAATTCATCGATTCCGCGGATTGCCATAGTGATTACAGCGAAGCAGCGATGTAGTTGGTTAGGTCAACGAGACGGTTTGAGTAACCCCATTCGTTGTCGTACCAGCCAACAACCTTGATGGTGTTACCCAACACGTTGGTTAGCGATGCATCGAAAATACAAGATGAGGGATCGGTCACGATGTCTGAAGACACAATCGGATCTTCGGTGTATGACAAGTAGCCTTTCAATGGACCTTCAGCTGCAGCCTTAACTACAGCGTTAACTTCTTCCTTGGTTACTGAGCGACCAAGAACTGCGGTTAGGTCAGTTGCTGAACCTGTTGGGACTGGAACGCGCATCGCGTAACCATCAAGCTTGCCCTTCAACTCTGGCATTACTAGGCCGATAGCCTTCGCTGCGCCAGTTGTGGTTGGAATCATGTTGGTCGCTGCCGCGCGAGCACGACGGAGATCCTTGTGCGGGAAGTCAAGGATGACCTGGTCGTTGGTGTAAGCGTGGATGGTTGTCATAAGACCGTGATCGATACCGAATGCATCATGGATTGCCTTGGCCATTGGTGCAAGGCAGTTTGTGGTGCAAGATGCATTTGAAATCACGTGATGGTTTGCTGGGTCGTACTTGTCCTGGTTAACACCCATAACGATGGTTACATCTTCGTTGCTAGCTGGAGCTGAGATGATGACCTTCTTAGCGCCACCGGTGATGTGCGCTGC
The DNA here is from genome assembly GCA_009923495.1 of Actinomycetota bacterium. Lineage (NCBI taxonomy): Bacteria > Bacillati > Actinomycetota > Actinomycetota bacterium. The sequence continues at coordinate 16,454 of RFTJ01000002.1, read as the reverse complement.
CGCCTTTGTGGCGTCGGTGAAGTGACCGGTTGACTCAATGACTATGTCAACGCCAAGCTTGCCCCAAGGCAAAGCGGCTGGATCGCGCTCGGAAAGGGCTGCGATTGACTTGCCGCCAACGATTAGCGCATCGTCGGTGAACGATACATCTGCTGGATAACGGCCAAGAATTGAGTCGTACTTCAGAAGGTGAGCCAGAGTGGCATTGTCAGTTAGGTCATTGATACCTACAACTTCAATGTCGGCACCTGAGGCTTGGATTGCCCGGAAAAAGTTACGGCCAATTCGACCAAAACCATTGATACCTACACGCACGGTCATGCGATTCTCCTACGAAAATAAGTCTGCTGATACAGATTTTCTGATTTCGCGGAGCCTTTGCACCGCGAGCCCGAGTCGACGACTTGGGCGCTGCGCCGGTGCAGCATTACCTAATCCTAGTAGATATTAGGCATCAAGCATGTCAGGGGTCAGACCCGCCTCGGTATTGGGAATACCCAATTCTGTGGCTCGTTTGTCTGCCATTGCCAACAAACGGCGAATCCGGCCAGCAATCGCGTCCTTGGTCATCGGTGGGTTGGCTAGTGCGCCTAATTCCTCAAGGCTGGCCTGCTGGTGGGTAACGCGTAAATTGCCGGCTTCAAGCAGGTGTTGAGGGATTTCCTCGCCCAAAATCTCAATGGCCCGTTGGGCTCTGGCGCCGGCTGCAACGGCAGCCCGGGCCGACCTGCGCAAGTTGGCATCATCAAAGTTTGCCAAGCGATTGGCCGTTGCCCGCACCTCTCTGCGAATTCGGCGTTCTTCCCAGTCCAAAACCGACTGATGCGCACCTAAGCGCGTCAGCAAAGCGCTGATGGCATCACCATCGCGAATAACTACTCGATCTACCCCACGCACCTCGCGCGCCTTGGCAGCTATCTGCAACCTACGGGCACTACCAACTAGAGCAAGTGCAGCCTCTGGGCCTGGGCAGGAAATTTCAAGTGAAGAGGATCGACCGGGCTCAGTTAGTGAGCCATGAGCCAAGAATGCGCCACGCCAAGCGGCTTCAGCGTCACATAAAGGTCCATTAACAACAGCATTGGGTAGACCTCGAATAAGTCGTCCAGCCCCATCAACCAGACCAACCTGCTTGGCTAAGTTCGCTGCTTCCTCTGAAACCGCCACAACATGCCGACTACCCTTGCGTAACCCAGAGCCTTCAACGCGATTGATGTGTGACTTATGCCCATAGATTTCTTCTAAATCTTTAGCCAAGCGTCGGGCTGCCTGCAGGGTATCTAGCTCGAATTCAATTCGGATTTGGCCGTCCTCGGAAAGAATCCGACCGCAGAACCGGGCAATAGCTGAAACTTCGGCTTTTCGACAACAGATCTTTTTTACGGGCAGGCGACCAAGTTCGTCTTTAACTGCATCCGTCATTGCCATGAGCCAATTTTGCCATGTTTTAGGGCCGAACGGAACAAACTAGCCAATTTTTTTCCGTCGTGACGATCAAACGGAGGTTCATCATTGGCCACTTCGCCAAATAGCACCTCTGCGCCAATCACCGCAGCTGCCTCGGTCAGGATGTGCTTATTGGGGGCCTGCTGGGCATCAGCAAGGACCAAATCAACTCTGAATTCAGGTTGAGCCGTTGCTAGGTCGCGCAAATAGTGAGCCGCTTGATAGTCATGGGTTTCACCAACTTGTGGTTGCAAATTCAGCACCAGAATCCGCTTAGCCCGAGTAGCATGCAAAGCATCACGCATCTGAGGCAAGTAAAAGTGTGGCAGCACACTAGTGAACCATGAGCCTGGCCCCAGTACGACAACGTCGGCTTGGATAACGGCATCTATCGCCTGCTGACAGGCACTGGGCGCTTCGGGGATGAGGCGAATCGACTCGATGTCATCGGTAACTACGGCTACCTTTGATTGTCCTTGAACCTGGCGAGTAGCACCTTGAGCGTTAACGACCGTTGCCACAATGTCCAACGGTTCAGTGCTTAGTGGCAGTACCCGACCTTGCGCGTCCAATAACTTGGCTACCCAATCAAGTCCAGCAACTACGTCACCTGTCTCTTGCCAGAGCGCCGCTATTAATAGGTTGCCTAAGGCATGTCCATCAAGATCGCCATTGCTTTGGAAACGATGTTGCAACACACGAGCCCAGGTTGAACCCCAGGTATCGTCGCCACACAGTGCGGCTAATGCCATACGCAGATCACCTGGCGGAACAACATCAAATTGTTTACGCAATCTTCCGCTGCTGCCACCATCATCACTAACGCCAACAACCGCTGTCAGATGAGGTGTTACTTGGCGCAGTGCACTGAGCGAAGCTGCTAAGCCATGTCCACCGCCTAGTGCAACTACATCAGGTGGTCGAATTGGCGAATTCATTTACTCGCGTCCCAAATCGCGATGAACTACTCGAGTTTCGATGTTGCTCTCGACTAAGCGCTTAACTAGTTCTTCGGCTATTGCCACACTGCGATGCTTACCACCGGTGCAACCAATTGCTATAGTGACAAAACGCTTACCCTCTCGTAGGTAGCCTTCGCGCACCAACTCGATTAGGCCAAGATAGTTGTTCAAAAACTTCTCAGTTTCTGGCTGGCCCATCACATAATCACTCACAGCGACATCCAGACCGCTCTGCTCTCTGAGTGACTCTTCCCAGAATGGATTTGGCAGGAACCGCATATCCGCTACTAGGTCGGCATCCACTGGTATTCCGTATTTGAAGCCAAAACTAAGAACCGATATTCGAAGGGCAAGTGAAGATTCGTCGCCGAATGCATTTTCAATGGCTCGCCGTAATTCATGCACATTCAGGTTGCTGGTGTCGATGATCAGATCAGCTTGGCCGCGCAGGGGTGCGAGTAGTTCGCGCTGAGCAGACACCGCATCCAAAAGGTTCTGTTCGCGTTGCATTGGGTGTGGGCGTCGCGAAGACTCGTATCGACGAACCACAATCTCGTCACTTGCCTTCAGGAACAAAATTCGCAGAGTAACGCCACTATCGGCCAACTCAGCTAGGGCTGCATTTAGTTCGTCCAATTGACGGGCACTTCGCACATCAACCGAAATCGCAATCTTTGAAACTTGGTCGAGCTCAGCGATTGCTTGGCTTACCTGCACAAGCAGCGGCGCTGGAATGTTGTCCACGGTGTACCAACCGAGATCTTGCAAAGCTTTAGTAGCGGTAGAGCGGCCGGCGCCAGACATGCCAGTTACCAGCAGTACTTCGAGTTCGCTACTTGTCATAAATCAATTATCTCGCCTGTTGTGGTGTTGACCATCATCTCATGGCCAGTATTGGCAAGTTGCTCCACGATGTGCTGTGCCAATGCGGGGTTGATTCCGGCAACAGCACATAATTGCTCTGCAGAAGCCAACTTAATTTGCTTAACTGAGCCAAATTTTTTCAGCAGCGCTTTCTTTCTCACTGGGCCCAAGCCCGCAATGTCATCTAGCACACTGTCGGTCATAGCTTTTGACCGCTTTTCTCGGTGGAAGTTGATGGCAAAACGGTGCGCTTCATCCCGTAAGCGCTGCATCATAAAAAGTCCTTCACTAGTTCGTGGCAGGACTACAGGATATTTGGCCCCTGGCAACCAAATTTCTTCCATCCGTTTAGCCAAGCCAATCACTGGCAGGTCGGTAACGCCGATTTCAGCTAACGCCCGAGCCGCGGCGTTGACCTGCGGCTGTCCCCCGTCAATCACCAGTAACGATGACTTGTAGCGACGAACGGGAACTTCCTCGCCGATAGTTTTGCCAAACCTGCGGGTAACTACCTGGTGAATGGAGGCAGTGTCGTCACGCGGATTATCAATAATGAAATGTCGATACTCTTTTTTATTCGGTAAGCCATCTTCAAACACCACAAGTGAAGCAACTACTTGTGAGCCCGCAATGTGTGAAACATCGATACATTCGATTCGAAGTAATGCATCTGGCAAGTCCAGAGCCTGTTGGATTTCAGATAGTGCCTGTGAACGAGCAACCAAATCTGTTGATCGCTTACTCTTATGTGAAACCAATGCTTGTCGAGCGTTTTCATACACCGTTTCCAAAAGTGTCTTCTTGTCACCGCGCTCTGGCACTCGAATTCGCACTCTTGCTTCACGAGCGGCGCTTAAAACTGCCTCAACGCTGGCCACTTCATCAGGTTCAAAATTGACCATGACTTCAGATGGTATGTCACCAGGAGGCAAATCTTCGTAGATGTGCATCAAGGCATCCACAACTAAAGAGCTCGGTGATGATTCAACGGGATTTTCCATTATGAATCCAAACTGACCAACTATGCGACCTGCGCGGACTCTGAATATCTGCACTGCGGATTGCAATTCATCATTTGCTACAGCAACCAAATCAGCATTTGTCTCAACGGCGAATACCACCGCACTCTTTTGAATCACTGCCTCGAGTGCCGCCAAATCGTCGCGCAGTACTGAAGCGCGTTCGTAGTCTTGAATGTCAGATGCTTGTTTCATTCGTTCGGCTAGCTCGCGCATAATCTTCTTGGTATCGCCGGCCATGAAGTCGGTTAATTGTCGGACGATTTGACGATGGTCATCCGCAGAAATTCGCCCAACGCATGGTGCACTGCAGCGATTTATGTCGGCTAACAAACATGGCCGACCTGCTGACTTTGCATTCTTGAATACACCAGCGGTGCAGCTACGCATTGGAAACACGCGCAGCAGATGATCTAGCGAATTCTGGATAGACCAAGTTTTAACGAATGGGCCAAAATACTTTATCCCTTTGCGGCGCACTCCTCGATAAACAAAAACCCGAGGAAACTCATCTTTAACGGAGACGGCCAAGTACGGATAAGACTTATCGTCTCTAAACCGGACATTGAAGATAGGATCAAATTCTTTAATCCACTCGTATTCAAGTTGCAGTGCCTCGACTTCATTGCGCACGATCACCCAGTCCAGGCTTTGTGCGGTTGAGACCATCGCCTTGGTCCTCGGTTGTAGCCCGGTGCCAAAGTAACTTGAGATACGGTTCTTTAAGTTTTTTGCCTTACCAACATAAATAACTTTGCCAGTGGCATCCCGCCACCGATAGACACCAGGTGAAATTGGGATGTCGTTGGGCTTGTCGGCTGATTTCATGTTTAAGCCTTCGTGGACTTAACCGACTTCGGTTTGTTAGCCACTTTCTTCACGGGCTGGGTCACTGACGACTTGCTGACTGGCGTAGCGCCAGAGCTTTTTGCGGCACCAGAAGCTTTAGCCGTTGACTTTGTTTTTGCGCCGGCCAGTAAGGGCTGCAGGAATCTGCCAGTGTGACTTACCTTTGTGGCAGCTACTTGTTCTGGTGTGCCCTCTGCAATTACTCGGCCTCCACCAGAGCCACCCTCAGGACCCATGTCGATAATCCAATCCGCGGTCTTGATTACATCCAAGTTATGTTCGATGACTAACACTGAATTGCCTTTATCTACTAACGAATGCAGAACTGCCAATAGTTTGCGCACATCCTCAAAATGCAATCCAGTAGTCGGCTCATCTAGCACATAGACCGTGCGACCAGTTGATCGTTTCTGCAGTTCGCTCGCGAGTTTCACGCGCTGAGCCTCACCGCCAGAGAGAGTTGTAGCGGGCTGACCAAGGCGAACATATCCCAGGCCAACATCAACTAGCGTCTGCAAGTGCCGCGCAATCGGTGGGATTGCGGCAAAGAATTCCAAACCTTCTTCGATTGGCATGTTCAGCACGTCACTTATGGTCTTACCTTTGTAATGCACTTCAAGAGTTTCACGGTTGTAACGAGCACCGTGACACACTTCGCATGGCACATAAACATCAGGCAAGAAGTTCATTTCAATCTTCAGCGTGCCATCGCCCGAACAAGATTCGCAGCGGCCGCCTTTCACATTGAACGAGAATCGTCCTTGCTGATAGCCACGCATTTTGGCTTCCGGAGTTTCGGCAAACAGTTTGCGCACATGGTCAAAAACTCCAGTGTAGGTAGCTGGATTTGACCGCGGCGTGCGACCTATTGGACTTTGGTCAACGTGAACCACTTTGTCTAGGTGTTCAATGCCATCTACTCGAGTGTGTCGTCCGGGTACCGTACGCGAACGATTTAAATCTCGAGCCAGCACGTTGTACAAAATGTCGTTAATCAATGTGGACTTGCCGGAACCAGAAACTCCCGTGACCGCGACAAAACAACCTAGTGGCAAAGATACTGTGACATTATCTAGATTGTGCTCTCGTGCACCCTTAATAGTTAACTGGCGCTTGCCATCAGGTTTACGGCGGCTACTTGGTACTTCAATCGATCGCTTACCTGAAAGGTATTGCCCGGTAATTGAATCTTCGCTGGCCATCAGTTCGCTTACCGAGCCACTAACTACAACTTGACCACCGTGTTCACCGGCACCCGGCCCAATGTCAACAACCCAGTCGGCCATCGCGATGGTATCTTCATCATGCTCGACCACAATTAGGGTGTTACCCAGATTGCGCAGGCGAACCAGAGTTTCAATCAAGCGGTGATTGTCGCGCTGATGCAAACCGATACTTGGTTCGTCCAACACATACAGCACACCAACGAGTCCTGAGCCAATCTGCGTGGCTAGGCGGATACGCTGCGCTTCGCCACCGGCTAGCGAGCCTGCTGGTCGTTCTAATGAAAGATAGGACAAGCCGACATCAACCAGGAAAGCTAGGCGTTCATTTACTTCTTTGAGTACGCGATCGGCAATTGCCCGCTGACGGTCACTAAGTTTTAGTTCCTTGAGAAATTGTGCGCATTCGCCAATTGGCAATTGTGCTATCTCGGCGATGTTTTTGCCGCTTAGCGTTACCGCCAGAGAAAGTGGTTTCAAGCGCCTGCCATCACATTCAGGACACGGCACCTCGCGCATAAATCCTTCAAACTTCTCGCGACTGGCATCGCTCTCAGTCTCTTGATATTTGCGACTGACGTAATCAACCACACCTTCAAACCCGGTTGAATAGTTTCGGGCGCGTCCGTAACGATTGCGATAACGAACATGCACTTCATGATCGTGGCCGTGCAGCAGCGCGTCTTTGGCGCGCTTTGGCAGTTTGTTCCATGGCACATCTAATGAGAAATCAATCTCATTAGCCAGAGCTTTTATCAAACGCAGAAAATAGTCCATGATGTGACCACTGGACCATGGGGCAATAGCGCCTTCGTTAATGGTCAGACTCGGGTCTGGGATTACTAGCTCTTCGTCAACTTCAAGCTGGGTGCCTAGTCCAGTACATTCCGGACACGCACCAAAGGGTGAATTGAATGAAAACGAACGAGGCTCAAGTTCTTCAAACTGATTCCCGTCATACAAACACACCAAATGTTCGCTGAACATGCGTTCGCGCTGCGGATCATCTTCGGGCAAATCAACAAAGTCGAGTGTGACTAGTCCCGAGGAAAGGCGCAGTGCGGTCTCAATGCTGTCAGTTAGTCTGCGGGCGGCATCAGGCTTGACGGCCAATCGATCAACTACAACTTCAATTGTGTGCTTTTCTTGTTTCTTTAACTTTGGCGCTTCTTCGAGGTTGTAGACCACGCCATCTATGCGGGCGCGCGAGAATCCTTGGCTTTGCAAATTACGAAAAAGTTCGGCGTACTCCCCTTTGCGCTCGCGAATAATTGGCGCGAGCACCTGAAACCGCGAACCTTCGTCAATTTCCAAAACGCGGTCCACAATTTGCTGCGGTGACTGTCTAGCAATTGGTCTACCGCAGTCGGGGCAGTGTGGATCGCCAGCGCGAGCAAACAGCAAGCGCAGGTAGTCGTAGACCTCGGTGATTGTACCCACGGTTGAGCGTGGATTTCGATTGGTTGACTTCTGGTCAATGGAAACTGCCGGCGATAACCCCTCAATGAAATCGACATCAGGTTTATCCATTTGGCCAAGGAATTGCCGAGCATACGCAGACAGTGACTCAACATAGCGACGCTGCCCTTCGGCAAAGATGGTGTCGAATGCTAGCGAAGATTTACCAGAGCCAGAGAGTCCAGTGAAAACGATGATGGCATCGCGCGGCAGGTCAACATTGATGTTCTTCAGATTATGTTCACGAGCACCGCGAACAATCAGCCGATCCCTCACTTGTTATCAACGCCTCATCAATGCGATCTAGCTACTCAGCGGAAAGTCGAGTTTTAGCTGTTTTGGTCTGTGTCCTGAACACTATCGTCGTCGGAAAGTTCTTCCAGCGCCACTCCAGCATCGGCCTCAATAATGGCCTGAGTCGCCCGCTCGGCAGTAATCGCAAGTGGATCGCGCTTTTCCCGATAGAGGCTTAGACCAACGGTGGCTAGGAAAATAGTCACAATCGCTGCTAGAGAGGCCTCGCTGGTAATTTGTGGCACATTTAAGTGTGTAGTGGCATGAACCGCCTCCAAAATCAGTTTTACGCCAATCAGGGCAAGGATGATTGCTAACCCATGGGTTAAGTAGCGAACCTTACCCAGTAAGCCATCCAAGATGAAGAACAATTGGCGTAAACCAAAAAGGGCGAAAACGTTAACCGCTACTACTAAGTAGTATTCGCGCGTAAGTCCCAGAACGGCCGGAATCGAATCGATTGCGAAAATCAAGTCAGTTGTTCCAATGGCGAGAATTACCAACAACATCGGAGTGATCACTCGGCGCCCGTCGAGTTTTGTCAACCATTTGTGGCCGTCGTAATGACGCGTTGTCCGAAAATGACGCTCAACCCAGCGAATGAACGCATTGCCATCTGGATCGGGTTCCTCATCTGATGAGCGCCAAACATGCCAGCCCAGATACAGCAGAAATACGCCAAACAGGTAAAACGACGATTCAAACTGCTGAATCGCCTTGACGCCAACCAAAATTAGTATCGCCCTTAATCCAATGGCAATGAGAATGCCGATTGAGAGAACACGATGTTTCAGTTCAGCGGGGACAGCGAACGACGACAAAATTACGGCAAAGACGAATAGGTTGTCGACCGACAGGCTGTATTCAGTTAGCCAACCGGCAAAAAACTGCTGACCATAAGTGTGGCCAAAATGCCACCAGATGTAAGAACCAAAACCAACAGCTGCATACACATAAAAAATCACCCACGAAATTGCTTCTTTAAAAGTGAAGGCATGGGCTCGTCGTTCGATGATAATGAATTCGAGAACAAACATTGATATGAATGTGGCAAGTGACACTGTCCATAAAGTTGAGGAGACGGTCACATGTCTAGCGTACCTGTCGCACTGACAGTCCGCCCGAGATTAGCAGGGTATTGGATAACTCTGCCTGTGGATTATGAGTGACCAGCCTCAGTCATGTTGCGCAGTTCTTTTTTGAGGTCGGAAACCTCATCGCGCAGGCGAGCTGCTAACTCAAATTGCAATTCGGCCGCCGCATTGTGCATTTGCTCAGTCAGTTGGGAAATTAAGTCTGCCAAATCCCGAGCCGGCAGTGATTGGTACTGGGTCGCTACTGCCTTTGCCTGGTTCATACTGGCAAGGAATACCTCGGTGTCGTCATCCTCTCGAGCAATCAAATCAGTGATGTCGGCAATCTTTTTGCGAAGTGGCTGTGGGTCAATTCCCCGTTCACTGTTGTAGGCAATTTGCTTCTCGCGGCGACGATTGGTTTCATCAATAGCCACGCGCATTGAGTCGGTAATTTTGTCGGCATACATGTGCACCTGACCAGAGACATTTCGAGCTGCCCGGCCTATAGTCTGAATCAGGCTGCGCTCACTACGCAGGAATCCTTCTTTGTCAGCATCCAAAATTGCAACTAGTGAAACCTCGGGTAAGTCTAAACCTTCGCGTAACAAGTTAATGCCGACGAGTACGTCGTATTCGCCAAGGCGCAATTCACGGAGCAGTTCAACTCGACGCAAGGTATCAACTTCACTATGCAGATACCGCACCCGAATCCCCTGCTCAAGGAAATAGTCGGTCAAATCTTCGGACATCTTCTTGGTGAGCGTGGTTACAAGCACACGTTCATCCTTGGCCGCCCGAATCTTGATCTCATGCATCAGATCATCTATTTGACCTTTAGTTGGCTTAACTACAATTTCCGGATCAACCAACCCTGTTGGTCGGATCACCTGCTCTACAACATCACCAGAGACCTTAGCGAGTTCATAAGGGCCAGGAGTTGCAGACAGATAAACCGTTTGGCCAATTCGCTCGTTAAATTCATCGAATGTCAGTGGCCGGTTATCCATTGCACTTGGCAGCCGAAAGCCATGCTCCACCAAAGTGCGCTTGCGCGATGCATCGCCCGAATACATCGCTCCAACCTGCGGGACGGTTACGTGACTCTCGTCAATTACTAACAGGAAGTCTTCAGGGAAATAATCCAGCAAACAATTGGGTGCCGATCCCTGTTCTCGCCCGTCAATATGTCGTGAATAGTTCTCAATGCCCGAGCAGAATCCAAGGTTCTGCATCATTTCGATGTCATATTGAGTGCGCATTTGAATCCGCTGTGCCTCCAGCAGTTTGCCCTGACTGTTGAATTCTTGGAGTCGAACTCGAAGTTCATCCTCAATGCTACGAATTGCCTGAGCCATGCGCTCTGGGCCTGCTGTGTAATGTGTGGCCGGAAATACATGCAGCTCTTGGTCGTCGGTCAAAATTTCGCCAGTGACTGGGTGCAGTGACATCAGCCGCTCAATCTCGTCCCCAAACATCTCGACTCGCACTGGATGTTCTTCATACACCGGGAAAATCTCCACGGTGTCACCCCGTACCCGAAAAGTACCGCGAGTAAAGGCGATGTCGTTGCGACTGTACTGAATGTTTACGAGTTTGCGGAGCAAGGTATCGCGATCTACAGATTCGCCGACGCGCAACCTAATCATCTGATCGACATACTCCTGTGGTGTGCCTAACCCATAGATGCAGGAAACGCTGGCCACCACCACCACATCGCGGCGTGTTAACAAACTATTAGTAGCGCTGTGACGCAGGCGCTCAACCTCTTCGTTGATGGACGAATCTTTTTCGATGAAGGTATCGCTTTGTGGAATGTAAGCCTCGGGCTGGTAATAGTCGTAATAGGAAACAAAATACTCAACCGCATTATTTGGAAGCAATTCCCGGAACTCGTTGGCCAGCTGAGCCGCCAAAGTCTTGTTTGGGGCAAGCACCAGCGTTGGGCGCTGTAGGCGCTCTATCAACCAGGCGGTTGTCGCACTTTTACCTGTGCCAGTCGCACCCAGTAGCACCACATCTTTTTCGCCTGCAAGGATTCGTCGTTCAATCTCGGCTATTGCTGTTGGCTGATCCCCGGCGGGCACAAACTCGCTGATGACCTCGAACGGCGCAACAGTGCGCTGTAAGTCAGTTACTGGCCGGGTCATGTCTTAAGCGTACGCGCTGAGACTGTCCCACACATCCGCTACTTGTCGCTCGAGTCCGGCAATATCCCCGGAGTTATCTAAAAGGAAGTCTGCCTGCGCGTTCCGCTGCTCATCTGTAGCCTGCGCAGCAATTCGCGCCTCAATATCTGCAGAATTCATGCCCCTGGCTAACAATCGGTCTTTTCGAATTTGCAAATCGCAAGTAACCACGACTACGGCATCAAAACTTTCCTTCAAGCCAAGTTCGGTCAATAGTGGAATAGCGTAGATCAGAATTTGCTCGCCGTTTAATTGTGTATGAATCGCCTGCAGCCGGCGTGCAACATCGGGATGAATCATGGCTTCAAGGTCACGCAGTGCTTGCTCGTCATTAAACACGATGTTGGCAAGGGCTTGTCGATCAACTTCCCCATCGACAATAACTTCTGCACCAAATCGCTGCGCAACTTCAGGGATTAGTGGACTACCTGGCAGTAATGCCTGCCGAGCTAGATCGTCAGCATCAACCACGAAAGCGCCGAGAGACGCAAACAACTGAGCAACAGTGGTTTTGCCGGCTCCGATGCCGCCAGTGAGCGCAACGATCATGTTCTGAGCCTAATGCTCATCAAGCCACCCAACATAAAAGCGGGGCCACCACAACAAAGGCAGTGACCCCGCTCATAGGCCTAACTAAATTTATGCTTCGTCAGCAGACAGCTGATCCTTGAGAGCCTGCAAAGTTTCGTCGGCAGCCAGTCCGGTTTCGACTGGTGTGTCCGAGCTAAATGAAGTTGGGTTTTCAGCCTGAGCAGCTGCATCAGCTTCGGCATCGGCCTTCTTGGTTTCGGAAACCGCAGCCTTGTGAGCTTCCCACTTAGCGTGAGCTTCAGCGTACTGACGCTCCCATTCAGCCTTCTGCTCTTCATGACCCGGCAACCATTCGTTGGTTTCTGGATCGAAGCCTTCTGGGTAGATGTAGTTACCGTTTTCGTCATAGATACTCATGCCGTAAAGCGATGCATCGAATGAGTCGACTGCTTCGGTATCAACATCGTCATTTGCCTGACGGATTGATAGTACGCGGATGAAGGCACCGAATGGAACCAGCTTGGTAACTTCACCTGGCACAACCTGACCCAACTGGTGGGTACGAGCAAAGTGCTGCCATGGATCTTCCTGAGTTGACTTAAGCGATAGCGATACGCGCTCGCGCTCGAAATCAACTTCGAGAACCTCAACAGTTACTTCTTGGCCAACTTCAACAACCTTGGCTGGGTGATCGACGTGCTCCCATGAAAGTTCGGAAACGTGGACTAGGCCGTCTACGCCACCAAGATCAACAAAGGCACCGAAGTTAACGATGCTCGAGACAACACCCTTGCGGATCTGACCCTTTTCAAGTTGATTAAGGAAGCCGTGACGAACTTCGCTCTGCGATGCTTCAAGGAATGCGCGACGAGACAACACAACATTGTTGCGGTTCTTGTCGAGTTCGATGATTTTGGCTTCAATCTGCTTGCCAAGGTATGGACCTAGGTCGCGAACGCGACGCATTTCAACGAGCGACGCTGGCAAGAAGCCGCGCAGACCGATGTCCATGATTAGGCCGCCCTTGACGACCTCAATGACGGTGCCGAGCACAACGCCATCTTCTTCCTTGACCTTTTCGATGTCGCCCCAAGCGCGTTCGTACTGCGCACGCTTCTTGGAAAGAATAAGGCGTCCTTCTTTATCTTCTTTCTGAAGGACTAAAGCTTCAACGCGATCGCCAACCTTTACGATTTGGTTTGGATCGATATCGTGCTTAATCGATAGTTCGCGTGATGGAATGATGCCTTCGGTCTTGTAACCGATATCTAGTAGGACTTCATCACGATCTACTTTTACGATGATGCCTTCAACGATGTCGCCATCATTGAAAGGCTTGATTGTTGATTCGATTGCAGCCATGAAATCTTCGGCTGATGCGAAATCATTTACAGTGATTGAGTTTGGCTTGTCAGAAATGACAGTCATTAATTAATTGCCTCGAGACGGATACTTGTAGTGCGGATGTTGGGTTTCTTGAATCCGCGACATTGGGACGCGCATCCACCTGAGATCCTCTGTCTGAAAACAGGCAAAACTCAACCTTCTAAGGATAGAGAGGGTGCAGGAGTTGGTCAATATTGGGTGGTTTGCCCAAGACTCATTGCCAAAATTCACGGTTAAATTGCAAAGCTTGTAGCGATAAACCAGCTAAAACCGAGGATCTACTCTCTTGCTTGGTTACTAATACTGAGTGTGGCGTTAATTATTTTTCTCAATAATGACTGCGTTGCCGTTTGCAGTCACACCGAATACATAAGGTAAATATGTAGTGCCACCTTGAGCGTTTGCAGTCTCCGGTTCAAGATTTAAGTAATCAAAATCGACGCCAATCACTGCATTGCACCCGAGCGCATACGCAGCTTCCTTTAACTCCGTTAGGGCATTTCGGCGGATTACCGAGAGTGACTCCATCAGGGTAGCACCGACATTCGTTCCTTTAGAAAACCATCCAACGGTGCCACGGTCAACCTGCACCACATCGTCGCCGGATATGTAGCCAGAGTAGCGAGTAATTGTGTAGCCATCAAAGCTGTAACCTGAAGTAATCAAAATTCCTGCTAGTGCCTGCTGCTTTTCTTTTGCAGCGGCTTCATCCTTTGCTTGCTGAGCGGACAATCTGTTCATTTCCGCTTCGTATTGAGCATTGAAGTCAGCTACAACACTTTCAACGGATTCGTCGGGTACTACGAGTCCACCAAAAGCACCTTGCGTGTAATTGTGGTTAGAACTAGCTAGCCACCGTTCAAATAAGGAACCATCAATTCCATACTGTCTAGCAATATCCCTTGCTTTCATTTCATTACCTTTCTCTTAGAAGTACCGTCGTGCGATTTGGTTAGTCGGATCAATATCAAGAATCAGACTTGCATAACGATGCCTGTTTACTGGATCTTTCTCACACATGTCTAAAAGTCTCTGTACGTCGGCATTGAGTTCAATGTTTGTTTCGATTGGAGGTAAATCGCTGGATTCGGGGACAAATTTAGATCTACAGTAATTGCACACAAGAAAGCCTTCAATTTCTGTCAGCTCGTTACTTCCGCACCGTGCGCAATCAATTGATTTCAATTCAATTCCCTAAAATCACTATGCCAGACCGAGTGCTTTTGCTTTCGCGGCATCGTAGTCTTCCTGTGTAATTAGTCCGGATTCAAGAGCCCGCTTTAGTTTTTCTAAATTCGCGACCAAATCCTGTTCGTTTTGATTTGGCGTAGTTGTCGTTGGTGTTCCAGTCTGCATCAATGCGCCAACTCCGATGGAGCCAGCGGCAAGGCCAATGCCCAGAATTCCGTCGCTGCCCCCCTGCTGTCCTGCTGATTGGATTCCCTCAGCGACAGAGGCCTGCAGATTCGCACTGCCCCTCGATCCTGATAGTGCATCCGCACGCTGGACCGTCTTGAGCAATTCCTTGGTATCACTATCGTATTCAATGCCAACGATTGTTACTTTTGAGATCTCAAGTCCTCGAGTACTTCTCCATGCGTAGGCATCTTCAACCGCCTGCGAAAGTGATTTGGCAAAGCCAATAGAGTCCTGCTGGATCTTTGTGATTCGATTTTCGCGACCGCTGTCGTTTGAATACAGACTAAAAGCGGCGGACAAAGAGCCGACAACCTCAGCGAACAATTGATTTGCTGGAGCGTTCGAAATGTCCGTAAAGTCGAAAACGTCCTGAGCTTGGAGATAGTTCGCAGGAACAAACTGCTTAACGAAAGTAACTGGGTCAACAATTGTCATGCTGTAGGTTCCGTGAGTTAACGCGCCAACTTGAGCATTGAAATATGCGTCATCCCAGTAAATCTCAGATTGTGTGCCGAACTTATTATTTGGCAATTCCTTTAGCGAAACAAAGATCGCCAACTGCTGAGAACCTGGTCGGCCACCAAATTTGAACCTTTCCCAAGACTGCTTTATCAAAGATGAACTGGCGGAATTACCAGCGAAAATTGACTGGGAATTAATGTCTTCAGTGTTCCAGGTGTAGCCTCCCGGCTCAGTCGTTACCGCGGTGAGCTCGCCTTCCTGAAATAACAAGAGGCCATACCCTTCAGGGACAACGATTTGTGACCCATTAGTGATAACGGCCTGAGATGCTTGGGTATTTGACCCTCTACCTGAGTTAGTCCCGCTGCGAACTGCCGGGAACAATGCAGCAGTGGAAGAAATGCCTTGCGGAACCGTCAAAAAATCTTTCCACTGGTCTGAGAGGGTCCCACCTATGGAGCTAACTGTTGATTTGATAAGTCCCATTAAGATTCCTTCTCTGATGAACAGAAATTATTGCTGTTAAGTATTATTCATTAGCAGGCAGACATTTTGCCGATTTCGTTAAAATTCCTCTACCACTTTTGGGTCAAACTCTTTCATAGTCTTACCGAAAGGCCGGCTAGAGCCTGCTACCCGAAGAGAGTAGCTCCTACAATTGCACCGAAGAGCAGACCGACTAAGGTTCCTACAATTGAAACAGTAACGGCAACTCCGGCCCTCTGTTCACCCTTTGATTTGGCAACAAAAGCTAAAACAATGCCGATGCCGCCGAAAAGAATGGGAACAAGAAAAACCGCAACGATACCCAGAACAATTGCCACAGTTGACAAAGTATTACCTGACGCAACTGGCATCTGCCTAGAGGCAGTAATTACGCTTGCTCCGCAATTCGAGCAAGATAGTCCCTGCTGAATGGTAGAACCGCAGTTTTTGCAAATCATTTTTCCTCCGAAATTTTCACTTATCCTGCTAAGTGAGTTGAGCACTGTAATCGGCTATATGCCGCTACCTGCATAAATTTACTCTGGGGGACTCGGGATGTCTAGGATTTCGGCTCAGAATCTTTTAAGACAACGAACCTTGATTACCTGGCATTGATCTAGATATGAAGCAAGAAAATTGGCTCTAAAGCTAGTTTGCGATTAACAACGGCTCTCCCAAGGGGTTGAAGTATCTTATTCTGATAAAGGATCCAAAATCAATGGCCAGCGTCGGACCAACTCCTGCCCACTCCAACTGAGACATCCAATGGCACGGCCAAATCCGCGGCTCCTTG